>CAZJCO010000043.1:0-12510 GCA_964544375.1 uncultured Myxococcales bacterium | reverse complement strand
CGGATCGCACCCCGTTGCACTCTTGCGCTGGGGGCTCGGCGCGTGCAGCGTTCGCCGCCGGCGCGGAGGCGCCGCCGCTATCGCCGGGGGTCTTCTGCCCTGCCGGCTCGGCATTTTCCTCTTCAGCGATGCGCGCGATTGCCTCCTCGAGAGTACGAAGGCTACCCGCAACTCGCTCGAGTTCTTTTCGAATTGCGGGGCTCGCGCGCATCTTGTCCATCGACTTGCGCAAGCCTTCACGCACTGCGTCGAGCCGCTTCTGAGGCACACCGAAGAGATCCTCCAGCAGAGACAGACGGTCGCCGAGTACCTTGCTGCCTTCCTCGACCGCTCCGCGCATCGCGCTTCCCGCCCTCTCCGTCATCTCGCCGATCGCCTCAATCGAGCGCGTGGCACGATCCGACAGATCTTGCACGCGAACCTCGCCCGACCGGATCAACTTGCGCAAGAACGGAACCGAGATGAGATGCTTCTTGCGCTTTTCTTCTTCGAGAATGATCTGGGCGAACGTCACCGCCGTCAGATCTTCCTCCGTCTCGTTGTCGACAACTCGAATGTCCTCTCCCGCTCGCACTAGTCGAGCGATCTCCTCAAGCGTTACGTAACGCGACTCGAGTTTGTCGTAGAGCTTTCGGTTGGTGTATCGCTTAATGACTCGTTCGTCAGCCATGGCCACCTCGTCGCGCTGCGGTTACAGTACATTGCCGGGCAAAGCCTTCCAGGCCTCTAGCGCCACCTTCACACGCCCTGCCGGCTTGACCACCCCCGGCTGCTTCGCTAGCGTCCGCACCGCATATGCAGTCATTCGCCGTTAGCGCCATCCAGTTTAAGGCTGGTCAAGATAAGGAAGCAAACCTCGACCGCGCGTCCGCTCTCGTCGCACGTGCGGCCGCGGCAGGAGCGGCCCTCGTGGCGCTGCCGGAGCTGTTCGCCTGGAGCGGCCCCGCGCTCGAAGAGCGAGCGCATGCCGAGGATATTCCGGGGCCGACGACCCGGCGCTTGGGTCGCCTGGCGGCCGAGCACGGCATCCATCTCCTCGGCGGCTCGATCCTCGAAGCGGCCGACGCGGACCACTGCTATAACAGCTCGGTACTGTTCGGGCCCGACGGCGCGATTCTTGCCGTCTATCGCAAAATTCATCTTTTCGACATCGAGGTCGTCGGCCAAGTGGTCGCACGAGAATCGGCGACGAGACGGCCGGGCGACGAAACGATCTGCGTACCGACGGCACTCGCACACATCGGCATGTCCATCTGTTACGACCTGCGCTTTCCCGAGCTGTTCCGCCGTCTGGTCGACGACGGCGCCGAATTGATCGTCGTTCCGGCTGCCTTTACTGCCGTGACCGGCCTCGCGCACTGGTCGTCGTTGCTGCGCGCGCGCGCGATCGAAAACCAGTGCTTCATCGTCGCTCCGAACCAGTTCGGACCGTCGGCCCACGGTTTCGACAACTATGGCCATTCTCTGATTGTCGACCCGTGGGGAACCGTCTTGGCCGAGGCCGGCGCCGACGACTTTGATGTCCTGATCGCGAACTTGGACGGCACGCGCCTGGACGAGGTTCGCCGCTCACTTCCCAGCCTCGAACATCGGAGGTTGAAATGACGCAAAAGCGTTTCCTCGACTTGGAGCCGGCGCAGCGCGCCTACGAATTGATCGCCAGCTTTGCGCCGCTGGCGACCGAAGAAATCGATAGCCGCAAGGCTCGCGGTCGGGTGCTTGCAGAGGACGTCAGCGCACCCGAAGACGTGCCTCATTTCGACCGCTCGAATATGGACGGCTACGCCGTGCGCGCTGAAGATACCGCCGGTGCGTCGGAATCCTCGGCCGTCCTCTTGCGGCTCGCCGGTCGCGTGACGATGGGCAGCGAGGCCGTCGAGCCGGTGGTGGCGGATACGGCAGTGCAGATTTCGACGGGGGCAATGCTGCCGCCAGGGGCGGATGCCGTTGTCATGGTAGAGGATACCGAAGAAGAAGGGGCAGAGCTCGTCGCCGTACGGCGCGCCGTCGTCGCCGGACAAAACTTGATTCGCACGGGGGAGGACGTTCGCCGTGGCGATCCGTTGTTCTCCCGCGGCTACCGCGTCAAGGGATGCGACGTGGGCGCGCTTGTCGGCCTCGGCATCGCGCGCGTGCGGGTCCACCGAAGTCCTCGGCTCGGCATGATCGTCACGGGCGACGAAATCGTCGAACCCGACCAACCCCTCGGCCTCGGCCAAGTGCGCAACGCGAACGAATACCTGCTGACGTCGATGGCTTCCGAGCGCGGCTTCGAGGTCGAAAACTACGGTGTCGTCCGAGATCGGCACGACGATTTGGTCGCCGTGCTGCAGCGGGCGGTGCGGCACTGCGACGCCGTCTTCGTCTCGGGCGGGAGTTCGAAGGGCCCGCACGATCTCACGCGCGGCGCGATCGAGAGCCTCGACGACGCCACCGTATTGCTTCACGGCATTGCGATTGCACCGGGAAAACCGACGATTCTCGCCCGTGCCGGGAGCAAAGCGATCATGGGATTGCCCGGAAACCCGGCGGCCGTCGCCGTGGTCTTTCGTCTTTTTGGCGACGCTCTTGCCAGGGTTCTCGGTGGCGAACCGCTCGAACGTATCCTGCTGACGCGGCCGACCGTACGCGCGCGATTGCTCCAAGCGATTGCTTCGACCGCCGGACGCGAAGACTACATCCGAGTCCGCTTACAAGCGGACGGAGACGAGCGCTTGGCGCAACCGCAGCTCGGCAAGTCCGTGTCTTTGGCAACGATTGCCAGAGCCGACGGCGTCCTGCGCATTCCACGTTCGAGCGAAGGTCTTGAAGCAGGCAGCGACGTCGAGGTCATTCTCTTCTAGCGACGAAAGGGCGATCGATGAGCAAAAAGAGTTTCCTGCAACGTATTCCTCTTGCCGAAGCGCGCCTTCGGCTACTCGAAATCGCGTGCCGTTGCGACGATGAAACCGTCAATGCCGAGGCGTCCGCCGGCCGCACCACGGCACAGCCGGTATTCGCACGCTTCGCTGCGCCACACTACCGCGCCTCCGCGATGGACGGCCTCGCCGTCCGCGCGGGGGCGACTCAGAAGGCGAGTTTGCAGCGGCCCCCGGTTCTTGGCGTGAAGGACGTTTTTCCGGTCGATACCGGATCGCCCATGCCCGAGTCGTGCGATGCCGTCATCCGCATCGAGAACGTCGAGCAAGTCGAGACGGGGTACAGCATCAAGACGCCGGTTGCCTCGGGCCAGGACGTTCGGCAAATCGGTGAAGACATGCCCGCCGGCTCCGGTCTGTTCGGCCGTGGACACGTCATTCGTCCGGCCGATGTCGGCGCAATGCTCGCGACCGGAGTCAACTCGGTCGCCGTTGTACGGCGTCCGCGCGTCGCCACGATTGCTACCGGCGACGAAATCGTCGAACCCGGAACCAATCCCGAGCCCGGAGACGTCGTCGAATTCAACTCTCGCGTGCTCGCCGCTTACGTGCGTGAATGGGGAGGCGAGTCCGACTACCGAGGCAAGGTCGGCGACGACCATCGCGCCTTGGTCGAAGCGTTGCGCAGTGCTGTCGCGCAGGCCGATATCGTATGCATGATTGCGGGCAGCTCCGCGGGCCGTAAAGACCTTACTGCCGAGGTGCTGTCCGACTGCGGCCGCCTGCTCGCCCACGGCATCGACATCAGGCCCGGCAAGCCAACGGCAATCGCCGAAGTAAACGGGACTCCGGTGATCGGACTTCCGGGCTACCCGGTATCCGCGGCGATCGTCTGCCGCGAACTGCTGCGCCCGTTGGTCGCACGAATGCTGGGAAGACCGCCGATCGAAGCCGACACGATCGATGCCGAAGTGCGCCGGCAAATTACGTCCAGATTGGGCGTCGAAGAGTTCCTGCGCGTGTGTCTGGCGTGGAACGGCAGCGGATTCGTCGTTGCCCCGCTACCGCGTGGTGCCGGTTCGATCAGTACCCTGGTTCGCGCCGACGGACTGCTGCGGATTGCCGCTACCTGCGAAGGTATCGAACGTGGACGGCGCGTGGCGGTCGAGCTGCTACGCCCGGCCGCCGGTTTACAACGGACCATCGTCGTCGCCGGACCGTCGACCAAGGCGACCGTCGCGCTCGAAGAAAGCTTACGTCGCGACGGACATTTTCTGCGTTTGTCCCATCTCGGCGCATTCTCTGCCCACGACGCAGCGACCGCGATCGAGACAGGACAGGCGCACGTCTCGGTCAGCCAAGGCGCCGAGTCGGAGGAATTTGCGTGGCCCGAAGGGCCGACTGTCCGAATTGCGGCCTCTGAGGATTCGGTTATTTTGCGCATGACCCGCCCGTTTGCCGAAACGGACAACGGCCGCTTACTCGGCGAGACTCTTGCCTCTGGCACCTTTCTCGATGCGCTTCGCGCACTGCTCGAGAATGACGCGGCGAGCGTCGAGATCGCCGACTCCTAGTTGACGCCCGGCTTGGCGTAGCCGGTTCAGCGTGATCGACGCGATTCCTTGATCAAGGCTGCAGCCATTTCGTCGACGATCGCGTCGGCTTCGGCGGTCGGATCGCTCGCTTCGCGGATCGGCCGTCCGACGACGACAAAGTCGCTACCGCCCGATACCGCATCGGCCGGCGTCATGACGCGTGCCTGATCGCCTCTGGCGTCGGTCCGACGGCGGATGCCAGGCGTAACAATGACGAACTGTTCACCGCAGGAGCGGCGGATCGACTCGACTTCCATCGGCGAGGCAACGACACCGTCCATGCCGGCACGTTCGGCCAGTAACGCGAGCCGAAGTACCTGATCTTGGACCGGCACCGAAATGCCAATCGTACGCAGGTCGCTGCTCGAAAGGCTCGTCAGCACGGTAACCGCCAGCATCTTCGGCCGCCGCAGGCGCTCCGTACGACAGACGCGGTCGACTTCGGCGACCGCGCGCCGCATCATCTCGAGGCTTCCTGACGCGTGCAGGTTGAACATCGCGACGCCGAGACGCGTCGCCTCGACCGAAACCCGTGCGACGGTTTGCGGAATGTCGTGGAACTTTAAGTCGAGAAAGACTTCCCCGCCCTGCTGGTGAAGGTAGTCGATGATCTTGGGGCCCGTCTTGACAAACAACTGCTTGCCGACCTTGAACATGCCGACATGACTGCGCAAGGTTCGGACCAGCTCGCCGGCCTCTTCGAGACTACCGACGTCGAGAGCAAATATCAGCTTGTTCTTAGCGGCTTCGCGGGCGAAGCGATCGAGATTCGAGATCATCGTTCTTCCGCGACGATTGCCGCGATTTCGCGCGCGGCATCTTCCAGCTCCGACTCACGGGTTTCTTCCGCTGCGCGCGCCTTGATTTCGACCTTGCCTCGATCGAGTCCGCGCGGCCCGATCGTTACTCGGTAGGGAATGCCGAGCAGATCGGCGTCGTTGAACTTGACGCCGGCACGCTCGTTGCGATCGTCGAGCAGAACCTCAACGCCGCTCGCTTCGAGCGACCGAGTCAAGGAGGTTGCCGCCTCGCGTGAAGCCTCGTGCTCCCATTTGACCGGAACGATCACGACTTCGTAAGGGGCAATCGCCAGCGGCCAGACGATGCCTCGTTCGTCGTGATTCTGTTCGACTGCCGCCGCCAACGTGCGGGTAATGCCGATCCCGTAGGTCCCCATCTCGATGATGCGATCGTTACCATCCGCATCGAGATAGGTCGCACCGAGGGCGCGGCTGTACTTGTCTCCCAGATAGAAGATCTGGCCGACCTCGATTCCGCGGTACTCCTCGAGCCGGCCAACGTCGCAGCGTGCGCAACGCTCACCGGAGCGGGCGGTACGGATCTCGGCGATCTTTGCGTTCGGGAAGTCCCGCTCCTGGTCGATGCCGATCAAGTGGGTATCCTTCTTGTTTGCACCGGTTACCATGCCGGTTGCTCCCAAGAGGCGCCGGTCGGCGACGAGCGGCAGCCCGAGCCCGATCGGGCCGGAAAATCCGCGCGGCCCACCGGTCAACTCTTCAATTTCCTCGTCTTCGGCAAGTCGCAGCGCCGTCGCCCCGAGCGTAGTCTTGAGTTTGGCTTCGCTGAGCTGATCGTCACCGCATACCAACGCGGCCACACCCTGCTCGTCGGCAAGATAGATCAACGTCTTGATGAAGCGTGCGGGCGGCTCGCCCAAGAACTCCGACACTTCTTCGATCGTGCGGGCGTTGGGCGTGGCGACTTCCTTGAGCGCGACCGAAGCAAAGCGTGCGATTTGGTCTTCGGTCGCTTCGGCCTTTTCCACGTTGGCGGCATAGTGGCAACCGTTGCAGCTCAGAATGGTGTCTTCGCCGGACTCCGCCAACACCTGGAACTCATGCGACATGCTGCCGCCGATCGTACCGGTATCGGCTTCGACGGCCCGGAAACGGAGGCCGCAACGTTCGAAGATCCGGCTGTAGACCTCGTACATGGCCTGGTATTCTCGGCGACAGTCTTCGTAGTCGACATGAAAAGAGTAGCCGTCTTTCATGATGAACTCGCGCCCGCGCATCAAACCGAAGCGCGGCCGCACTTCGTCGCGGAACTTGGTCTGAATCTGGTAGAGGGTGAGCGGCAAGTCGCGGTAGGAACGAACGTCCCGGCGTACCAAATCCGTCATCACCTCTTCATGCGTGGGACCGATGCAGAAATCGCGTTCGTTGCGATCGCGGAGGCGGAGCAATTCCTTGCCGTAGTAGTCCCAACGGCCGCTTTCCTGCCACAATTCGGCAGGACAGACGACCGGAAGGAGCACTTCCTGACAGCCGGCTCGGTCGAGTTCCTCGCGCACGATCCGTTCGATCTTACGGACGCTGCGAAGACCGAGAGGAAGAATATCGTAAATGCCGCGTGCCACTTGCCGCAGCATTCCCGCCCGTACGAGCAGACGCTGGCTGACGACCTCGGCGTCGGCCGGATCTTCTTTGAGCGTTGGAGCGTGAAGGCGAGAATAGCGCACCGCTGCGCCTCCTTTCGTCACCGAGCCGCGGCGGCGTCTTGTTCGGACCGATCTTCTTCGGCAACCAGTGCCTCGACCGCCTCCACTAGACGGTCGACCAACTCGCCTTCGGGATACTTACCGATCACCTCGCCTCGACGAATCAAAAGGCCACCATTCTTGCCGGCGGCGATACCGATGTCGGCTTCGCGCGCCTCGCCTGGACCGTTCACCGCACAACCGAGGATCGAAACCGTAATCGGTTTGGTAATGTGCGCCAATCTTTCGCGCGCCTCGTCAACCATCTTGAACAAGTCGACTTCGATGCGTCCACAGGTCGGACAGGCCACGATCAACGGACCGCGCGCGCGAAGATCGAGGCTGCGTAGAATATCGAATCCCGCTTCGACTTCCTCAACCGGATCGGCCGTGAGCGAGACACGAATCGTATCCCCGATCCCTTCGGCCAGCAGCATGCCGATTCCGATCGCCGACTTGATCGTGCCGGACGGTGGAATGCCCGCTTCCGTGACCCCGAGATGGAGCGGGTAATCGCAACGCTCGGCCAGCAGGCGGTAAGCATCGACCATCAATCGTACGGAGGAAGCCTTGATCGAGATCTTGATATCGCCGAAGTCGAGGTCTTCAAGGATCTTGATGTGGCGTAGGGCGCTTTCGACCATTCCCTCGGCCGTAGGGTAGCCGTATTTTTCCAGCAAGTCGGCCTCGAGCGACCCTGCGTTGACGCCGATGCGAATCGGCACTCGGCGCGCTGCCGCTTTGCGCGCCACTTCTTCGACACGTTCTCGTGCACCGATGTTTCCCGGATTGAGGCGCAGACAATCCACGCCCGCGTCGAGTGCCATCAATGCCAGACGATAGTCGAAGTGAATGTCGGCAATCAGCGGAATCCCAATGCGTGCCCGAATCGCGTCGAGAGCCCGCGCGTCTGCTTTCCGTGGTACGGCGACCCGCACGATCTCGCAACCGGCTTCCTCGAGTCGGTGGATTTCGGCGACCGTCGCCTCGACGTCTTCGGTCTTGGTCGTCGTCATCGACTGCACCGAAATTGGTGCGCCATCGCCGATCTCAACCTTGCCGACCGAGATTCGTTTCGTTCGTCTCCGCTTGACCATGGAACGTCGTGCTCACGCCAGGCGAGCACGCGGAATGATAGGAAAGGGCCTGCGGGCTGTCAAAGCGCCCGCATGGCGAGACGCGCAGCGCCGAGAGCGCCTGCATCGTTACCGCACGAAGCAGCGACAACTCGAACCGCATCCATGCTGCGCGAGAACAACGCCGCATCCATCGCTCGTTCGAACAGGGCCCGTCTCGCCAGCACCGCCGGCGCAATGCCGCCACCGATGACGATCGTCGGTACGTCGAGCAGGTTGACCGCCGACGCCAGTCCCGTCGCCAGTGCTTCGACCATCGAATCGGCGACGGCAATCGCCTCGGCAAGTCCTTCGTCCGCCAGCGAGAAGACGGCTTGCGCATGCCCGTAGTCTCGATCCCGAACCAACGATTCGGCTTGCCGGCGGAGATCCTCGGATGCGTCCGAAAGAATCGAACGCGCCGCCGACTCGGACACGTAGGCTTCCAGGCAACCCGCGTTGCCGCAACCACAGCGCCTGCCGCCTTGAACGAGGATCGTGTGTCCCAGCTCGCAGGCGTAACCGGTGGCACCGTGATAAAGTTTTCCGCCGGCGACCAAACCGGAACCGACACCGCTGCCGACGGTCACGAGCAGAAAGTCTTCGCAGCCGGCGGCGGCGCCGATCCAGCCTTCGGCCAGCGCCGCTACGTTGGCGTCGTTGTCGACCTCGACCTGTCGTTCGAGCCGTTCGCTGAGCGCTCGCTCGACGTGGTGGCCGACCAACCGCGGCAGATTGGGGCTACCCTGCAAAATTCCGTCGCGGCCGATCACTCCGGCGAGCCCGACGCCAATCCCCTTCGGCTGCCGCGCCTCGCCTCCCAAGGCCTCGAGCGCGCTCTGCAGCGCCCCGGCCAAACCCGCGACATCGGTATCCAGGCCCGTCGGGCGACGCGCAGAGGCAATAATGGTGCCGCTCGTATCCGCTAGAACCGCTTTGACGCTTTGCCCGCCGACGTCGAAGCCGGCCCAACATTCCACTACGGCAGATCCTCCTGCATCGCGGGTTCGGCTTCGGCAAAGGCGCCGCGTGCAAGTAGCAGCGCAAGCAGGACCGGAATGACGTAGAACGACAGCCGAAAAATCATGATCGCCAACACCGACTCATGCTTGGGAACACCAGCCCCCTGAAACATCGTACTGAGTGCGACTTCGAGTACGCCGACACCACCCGGAACGAAGGAGAGGACCGCGAATACGATCGCGACCGAAAACGCGATCACGACCTGGCCGTAGCTGACCGTAGATCCGACGGAGTAGAATGCAGCGTACAAGACGCCAATGGTAAAGATCCAGTCGAGGAAGATCCAAAAAGAAGGGGCGATCATCGCGCGCGGGGCGCTGGCAAAGAAGGCCATTCCTTCGTTGATGTGCAGGTAAAACCGATGCGAGCGCCGAGCGAAACGGTCGTACACGCCAAAGCGTTTGAGCACCCGATCAGTAAGGTCGCTGAGCCGCTCGAGCAAGCGAGTACGCACGGACTTCCGGTAGACCATCAGCAGACAGGCGACGAGAAATACCGTAAGTGCAGCGACAACGATGGACAACAGGACGAGGCGAAAGAAATCCAATCGGTGCGACAGGATCAGATGGAGCAGGCCGTAGACGATGAACACCATCAGCATCAGATTGGTGAGCAACGTCTGGGTAAAAGAAATCAGCACCGCGCGACCGGCGCTCACGCCTTTCTTGTTGAACATCACCATGCGAAGCGCAAAACCGCTCAGACCGCCGGTGGGGAAGACGTAGTTCGCCGTATTGGCAACGAAAGTGATGCGCAGCATATCGCGCGAACGGATGTCACAACCCGCCGCACGGGCGATCCCCTCGTAGGACAGCGACATCGTGATGTAGCTGAAGAAAGTCGCCAGCAGCGGCAACACGAGCAGCCAGGGGTCGATCTCCCGGGCGACTTCGGCGAGATTCTTGCCGCCCGCCGTCGCCACCATGTAGGCGTAGACCACGAAGAGGATCGTCCCGGCCAACAGGACCGTGCGACGAATCCGTTTCCACAACGACGAGCCGGCCGCAGCCGGCTCGATGAACTCCTCTCCGCTCGTCACCAGCTACATTCTTTCAAGAAAGTGGTCGTCTGGCTAGATCCCGGCGAAAAGATCACCGCACGACGACGATCAGCCGAAGGTATCGAGCGTCCGTGCGCGCTGCGGATTTCGCAGCTTGCGCAGCGCCTTCGCCTCGATCTGCCGAATGCGCTCGCGCGTCACGGCAAACTTCTGTCCTACCTCTTCGAGCGTATAATCGGTCTTCTCGCCGATACCGAATCGCATCCGAAGGATTTGTTCTTCGCGAGGCGTAAGCGTAGCCAGAACCTTCCGAGTCTGTTCTTCGAGGCTCAGCGCGACCGCCGCATCGGCCGGAGAAACCGATTGTCGGTCTTCGACGAAGTCGCCGAGCGAGCTTTCTTCGTCGTCTCCGATGGGGGTTTCCAGCGACACCGGTTCTTTGACGATCTTGAGTACCTTGCGGATTTTGTCCGCCGGCATCTCCATCTGGCCGGCGATTTCGTCGGGCGTGGGCTCGCGGCCAAGCTGTTGCACGAGATAGCGCGAGGTCCGCAAGACCTTGTTGATCGTCTCGATCATATGCACCGGGATACGGATGGTGCGCGCCTGATCGGCGATCGCGCGGCTAACCGACTGCCGGATCCACCACGTGGCATACGTCGAGAACTTGTAGCCGCGCTGGTATTCGAACTTGTCGACTGCACGCATCAGCCCGATATTCCCCTCTTGAATCAAGTCGAGGAATCCCAGACCGCGATTGGTGTAGCGTTTGGCGATCGAAACCACCAAACGCAGGTTGGCCTCGATGAGATTCTTCTTGCCGCGCTGCGCGCGGTCCTCGCCGCGCCGAACGATGAGCAGGAAGTACTCGAGGTCTTCGCAGGACAGTCCGATACCTTTCTCAACAGTGGTGATCTCGCGCCGAGCTTCGCGAATGTCGGCCGCCATCTTTTCGGCCGCCGCCACGCTCATCCGCAGGTTGCCGGTCGCCTTGCGCTTGGCGTTGGCGCTACCACCGGAAAGTTGCTTGACGATTTCGAGAATCTGCTTCGCATCACGCCGCGTACGCCGTTCATAACGACGAATCACCCGCCGGTGCCGGCGCATCAAATCGTGAGCTTCTTTGAGCTTGGTAACGATCGCGTTGACGTGCCGCTCGCCGAGATTCATCTCGATCAAGTGTTCACGCACTTTGTCGCGCGCAACCTCGAAACGTTGTTCGCGCACCGTCGGTTTGCGCTTTACCTTCTGTGATTTCGCCGGCGCGAAACGGCGCGGCATGTTGCCGTCGTAGGCCTTGCTCAATCGCTTCAGCGTCGCGACTTCTTTGAGGAAATGCTTCAGTCGTTTTTCGTCGCGTTCGGCAGAAGACTTCTCTTCGTCGGACTCCTCGGCAAAAATGTCGCGCGGTTCGATCTCTCCGGCGCGCAACCGATCGGCCAATCCGACGACGTAGCGATAGGCCAACGGCATGGCGTACACGCAATCGCGTACCTCGTGAAGCCCACTTTCGATTTCTTTCGCGATCGTGACTTCTTCTTCACGAGAAAGCAGCGGAACGCTGCCCATCTCCTGCAGGTACATTCGCACCGGATCGGTACTGTCGCTGGCGTATTCGCGCTCCGCAGCGCGCGTCTTCGGCGCCGCCGGAACCGGCGGCTCGTGTTCCTCGGGTTCGGGAGCCTTCTTGACCTCGGGAACCTCGGCGGCGTTGACGTTCCAGTCTGCCTCGTCGCCAAAAAACGCCTCGGCTTCGACCTCGCCCGAATCCGAGCTTTCCTCGCTGAAGCCTTCGACGATCTCGATGTCGTTCTCAGAAAGGACGTTGAATGCGGCCTTCAGGTCTTCCGGCAGCACGTCCTCCTGTGGAACCATGCGGTTGATGTCTTCGTAGGTGACGTAACCCCGCTCCTTGCCGAGATCGATGAGCTGGCTGATGCCTTTCTTTACGGTGGCGTTCGCTGATTCCTTCGCTACTTTGGCCATGAATGATGTCCGCGTATCCCCCTCCCCCGCCATTCTTCCGACCGAAACACCGCCACCGTCGCGTGGGACAGAAAACCGATTCCCGACGCAAACTTGGCCACCCCCTGGCGGCCAGAGCGCTACGGTGCGAGGGCAATTGTCCGGCCAAGCTACGTAGGCTCTTTCAGGGTGTCAAGAAAGCGCTCGGCCGCTTCTCTGGCCGCCTCCCGACCGAATTATATTTATCTTGTATTATTCAATACTTACGATTTTTCCAGGGCATATTCCGAGCAGTTGCCGTGGCGTTTGCGGATTTTCAGGATGCGGGGGGGGATGCCCCCCGTTCGGGGGTGGCCTTTCGGCTAGTCGATTGCGGCGCGACGTTGGCCCTGGCCGTAGCCCTGCTGAGCCTATGCGGCTGTTCGGACCGTCGCCAAGCCGAGAGCCGGCAGCC
>CAZJCO010000042.1:0-12539 GCA_964544375.1 uncultured Myxococcales bacterium | reverse complement strand
ATTCCTCCCGGCGGCGTCCGACAGCTCTCACACGTCGCCCGCGCCGCGTGCGCCCCGCCGACCGCCGCGCGCTAGTGCGGCACCGGCGACCTGCAGGCCTCCGCTGACGGCAAAGGCGCCGCCCGTCCGTCGTAGCAGCAAGCGCTGGATGACGATCTCATCGAACGGAGCACTGCCGCCCAGCAGAAAACGGCCGTCGGAGGCGCGGAACTCGTCAAACGGCAGCGTGAGCGCGGCGCCCGGCTTCGCCGCGGCCGGTTGCGCGCTCGAACCCTCGATGTGCATCGTAAACGATTCGACCGAAACAACCGCCAGTCGGCCGGCGAGAAGCGGTTTCGGCGACAACGCTAGGTCCACCCGCGCCGCCGAAAGAAGCGGATAGCCGTCGGAACTTCTGACTCGGAGATCGCTGATCGTGAGCGCCGGGCCGTCGCCTTTGAAAACTCCACGATGGCGCGCGTCTCGGCGAACGCTCCCGATCTCCAGATCGAGTCCCGTCGCTTGTTCGATCACCCAACCGAGGAGGCCGGAGCCGACCGGCGTCGGTACCCAAGTGGCAAGCGTCAGGTAAGCCACGAGCAAGCCGCCCGCGATCACCAGGACCGTCGCCAAAAGGGCAGCGACGGCACGTGCAAAAAATCGGAGACTCAAAAAACCGTGTGCAGCGTCACTCGACGGCGGCTTCGGCCTCGACTTCGTCGGGCTGACGTTCGAAACGAAGTCGCGTTACGCGGTGGTGCGTCAGCGCAAGCACGACCGCACGGTACGGACCGATCGTAACGCTCTCACCAACTTTCGGAAATTCGCCGAAGATCGACACGACGTAGCCGCCGATGGTATCCGTGGTATCGTCGCCGATCTCGATATCGAGTCGGTCGGCCGCCTCGGGAAGCGCCATTCCTCCGTCAACGAGAAAGATGCCCGGCACCACCTCACGGAATTCCGCCGGCTCCTGGTCGAACTCGTCTTGAATCGGCCCGACGATTTCTTCCAGCGCATCCTCCAGAAACGCCATTCCGATGGTTGTGCCGTATTCGTCGACGACCACGGCCGCGGCGCTCTTCTTGCTCTGCAATTCCGCGATCAATCGCGGCAACGGCATGGTGTCGGGGACGAACGGTACCTCGCGTGCCAGCGACTCCAGATCGACTTCCTTGCTGTCGATCAAGGCGGCCAGTACGTCCTTGGTATGGACCATCCCGATCACATGGTCCAAATCGTGTTTGCAGAGCGGAAAGCGCGAGTGCCCGCTAGTCCGAACGATCTTGAGACTCTTTTCGGAAGACTCGACCAGGGACAGGGGAACCACCTCGCCACGGGGCAGAAGAATGTGACGAACTTCGAGCTCGACGATGCCGAGGATGTTTTCGGCAAACTCTCGCTGCCGCTCGGAGATGTGGCCCGCGCGCGCCGAGGCCGACAGAATGGCGCTGATCTCGTCGGCCGTGTGGCTTCCTTCCTGGCGATTGCTGACCGGCACACCGAGAGACTCCAGTGTCAGGTTTGCCGTCCGGTTGACAAACCGGATAAAAGGCCCGCAGAACTTGGCAAAAGCTCGCAGCGGGCGCGCCAACGCCAGGGCCGCCGTCTCCGTGCGCTCGAGGGCCCAAAGCTGGGGAACCTGTTCGCCGACGATCATGTGGCCCGCCGTGATCACACCAAAGGCGATCAGGATCGAGGCTAGCCGCAGTATCGGGTTGTCCGCGACTACGTCGAAGCCCAGGGCCACGCCGGCTTTTGCGATGAGCAGGCTGACGGCCGGTTCCCCCAACCAACCAATCGCCAAGCTGGCAACGGTAACGCCGACCTGGCAAGCCGATAGATAGAGGGGTAAGTGATCGACCAGATGCCGCGCGACCGGCGCCGAACGGTGCCCGTCGGAAGCAAGCTTGTCGAGCCGAGCGGGACGCACTTTGACGAGTGCGAACTCCGACGCCACGAAGAACGCGTTCAAGGCAACGAAGAACAGCGTCGCCGCTAAGCGCCACGCTATGGCGAATGTGTCAACAGAGTGACCTAGGTCGTCCATCGAGTCGCACGAAACGACCGTGCGTAGTGGAAAACGTGCAGTAGGCCGAGCGAATAATCAACCCGCCCTTGCGGTCGCTTGGGCCGTGTAGACACCGGCGTTCAGCCGCCGGCCATTTCCCGGCGCGCCGAGAAGCTTTCCATCGCCTCCTCCCAGTGTAGGCCGTCGAAGTATTCCACCTGCGGTCGAACGCTTTCGATCCCTTCGAGACAGCGGACGTTGACGTCCATGAAGCCCGGCCATCCACGCGGGAGATGGAACGGCGATGTACCACAGGTCCGGCAGAAGTGATGTTTAGCGGTACCGGTCAGGAAACAGTATGTCGCAACGTCCTCGATTGGTGTCAGCAAGCGTAACGAAGACGCCGGCACCAGCCAGTGTAAGTATCCCTTCTTCGAACAGATCGAGCAGTTGCAAATGAATACCCGCTCGAGACTACCGTGGACCTCGAAGCGGATCCGTCCGCAGTGACAACCGCCCTGATAGATTCGCTCGATCGCCATCGTCTTTCCCTCAGCGAAATCGCAGCCGCAGACCGACACCGAGCGTTGCCGCCGGTCGCGCTTTCGGGCCGGCCGTCGGCGCCCGCGCGCCGGCAACGGTCATACCGAGGCGTAGGTTGTCGAGCCCGCCGCTCTTGTGGGCCGCATCGCCGCCGAGCAGCCGGCGTCCGACGAATACGGACCTGCCATTGCCGACGCTTGGCCGCTCGATCGCCACCGTCGCCAACCCGCCGAATGCGCCCCTGGCACGTACAAACCACGGCGGAGCAGAAGAGTCGGTAACGTTTGCGACCGCTGCAGCGGACTCACAGGCCGTGGCTTCGAAGCTCCCGGCGCCAGATGCTGCAACGCCCGCAGGGCAAGACGGAGGCTGCGCCAAAACCGTTGTTGCAAGCAACGAGGTCAACAAAAGTACCACAAGCATGGGCCATCGGACCTCAACGCATTGCTCATGCTGCGATCGGTCCTGGCTACGAGAGCGTCGCAAAGTTGACAAGCCCTGGTCCTCCCGGGAATCGCGCGTTTGGTCAGTGCGGACCGGGCACGTCCCCTAGAGACCATCGCCAAGGATCAGCACCCGCGACGGCCCCTGGGCCCGTAACAGCAACGGTCATGCCACGAGCGAGGCGAGCAGGAAGAACTGCCCGTCATCGTACTTGAAATGGGAAGAAACGGATTCGGAATCGGTACAGCGCAGCTAGGCTGCGCGTTCTTGGTCGACCGCTGGCGGTGACGCAGCGCCTAACAGTCCGGCTTCGCGCAGGATCCGCTCGAGCAGCGCGTTGATCGCCGAAGTCTCCCAAGTAAAGGAGAGGTGACTGCCTTCGAACCAGCGCAATACCGGCTGCTCCCAGTGACGCCAGAGCTTCTGGATCTGCTCGCCGGGAATCAAACGGTCCGCTGCTCCTGCAAACAAGTAACGACGGTCGCGCGGGACGACGGGCTTGATTGCCAACGGCGAAATCACGCGAGTCGCGTAAGCGACCTTGTCCCAACTCATGCCGGCTACCTCCGCCAGCTTGAGCAGTCGCTTTGGAGCGTGCAAGTGGAGCAACGAAGTCAGACAAATCGCCGGCATGCCGGCAACCACGCAAGTCAGTTCGGGATCAAAGCCGGCGAGTAGCGCGGCGGTGTAACCGCCTAGCGATACTCCGTAGACTCCCACTCGGTCACCGCCATCTTGGCCGCGGACCCAGTCGAGGATCCGCCGCAGATCCCATATCGCCTGCGCTTCGGCGTGCACGGTATCCATGAAGCTGGCCGAGAAAAAGCCGTCGCCGCTGCGTTTACCGACCTTGCGCTCGCCGTGAAGCGGTAGAACCGGGACCACGAGATTCAACCCCAACTCGTTGTGCAGCCACTCGGCACGGAACGCAGTGAAGTCGGCAATCGGGAAACCCATGCGATAGCCGTGAACACAGATCAGCCAGGGCCTCGGCTTGCCGCGATGGCGCAGCACCCAAGCATGCGCCGTCCTGGTCGGCTTGTAAGACAACCATCGCTCGCGACCCGGCTCGTCTTCATGCGGCTCGTAGCCGCTGACGAACCGAATGTGATCGTAGTCGAGCCCCCAGGAGCGCTCCTTTTTTGCCAGCACAGAGGAAAGGCCGGGAGGAGTCCGGTGGTAGGCTTCCGGGTGCGTCGCCCATCCTTTTTCGGTAATCATGGCTGCCGCTCGCGCGACTTCTTCGCCGATAGCCGCAAGCTCACGGGGTGCCGGCAGATGCGACATGCCGACCATCAGCGTGCGAAATGCTTCATCGGCGGCGACCTTAGCCACCAGGCCGATCGAGGGCCGCATCCCGGGTGGACGTGCCGGCGACGGCAGCGCTACTTTCGACCACGACTCTACGAGATAACGTGCGGTGCGTATGCCCGGCTGCGCCAAGGCGAGATCCCTGGCCGCCGATAGCATTCCGGGCAGGCGCCCGGCCAAACCGAGACGAGATAGATAGGTCACCCGACCATCCTTATCCTCGCAACAAGCCTAGCATAGGATTTACCGCAGTGCTGCAACCTGCTTGCCCCTCCTGTGGGTAAAACACGCACAAGAATCAGGTATTTAGCTTGCCTTGCTAGGAAGATTTCGACCCCCTCTTCCGGGGGTCAAGGTCAGCTCTTGGCCTTGCTGCGGGTGCTTTTTCCGCCGCTGGAGCCTTTTCCGGCGCCGGCTACGGGGCCGATCATCCGCGTGGTCGCCTTACGCAGAAAACGTTTGAGGTTCTCGATCGCGTCCGGGGTGAGCGGATCGGAACCCAGCACGCGCTCGAGCAACGGAACGATCGAGAAGTAACCGAGCATGAGGTTGTGCATGGCTACCACCAGAAGCGGGAGTTCCTCTGCGTCCCAGCCCTCGAGTGCCGGACTGCGAGTGAGCGCCTCAACGCCCTGGGCATATAGCGGTTCCACGTAGCGGCCGGCAATCCGCGTGAGATTCTCGCCTCCGGTCAGCGCCTCCTGGTGAATCAGCCGAGCCAAAGCCGGCTTGTCCGCGAAGCGGTCGACAATCATATCGACCGCCAGCGCATCCCGCCCGGGTGACCAATCCGAACGCGAAAGCTCTCCGAGCAACTCGACGATCGGCCGCAGGCCCCGATCCAGCACAGCCTCATAGAGTTCTTGTTTCCCGGGAAAGTGGTTGTATAGACTGGCGGGATTCAGTCCGACTTCGGCAGCGATGTCGCGCACGGCCGTGCCCGCGAATCCCTTCTCGGCGAAGAGTCGCTCGGCAGCGTCTAAAATGCGCTCGGCGGTTCCGTGCCGCGCCTCAAGTTCCACCTGGCTCGGCTCACCGGGGCTCGCCATTTTGCTAGGGCCCGCCATCTCCTTCACCCGTCAGCAAACAAACGTTTGTTTACTTTACCGCAGAAGTGCTTGCAAGTCAGCCGTCCGAGGAATCCCGCCGGCGGGCTCGTTCGCCTTCCGCCTGCTTGGCGAGCAACTCGTTGAAGCGCTCCCGGTCGATCGAGATGAACAGCCCCTCCGCCTCCGCCGTCAAGCGGTCGCCGGCAACCATGCTGGCGCGCGTAAAGATCTTGCGGCCCTCGACGCGGTCGACCCAGCCTTCGAAACAGAGTTCGGCGTGCAGCGGCGTAGGTTGTCGATAGCGTACCGTGAGCGTGCCGGTCATGCCTGGATTACCGGTGAGCGACTGCGCAAAGCCGAGCACTTCGTCGAAGGCCGCCGCAACGTAGCCCCCGTGAACCGAACCCGGCGGTCCCTCGTAAGCCGAGCCGAAGACAACGCGGCCGTACACGCGATCGCCTTCTGCGTTCATCGTGATCGGCGGAGCAAGAGGATTGGCCAGACCGATCATCGGGCTCAAATCGAAAAACGCCGCGACGTTACCGGCAGTCGAACTCTCCGCATAGCCCCACAGCTTCGAGCGCGTGGGATAACCCGACAGACTAGCGGCAAAATATTCCAGTGCATCGGCCGCTTCCCGGATCTTGTCTTCCGGCGCGTTGGTAATCACCAGACGGTCGATCACCGTACGCATGGCTCTCGCCAGGCGCCGCTTCTCGGCCCAAGAGCCGGTGGTCGGCATCGACATCGGCTCGGAATAGGGCCAGTTGGAACCCTTTTTTTCGTCGGATTTGCTCAAGACTCCTCCCCACCGTGATCGCAAAATGGCGACTATAGTCAGCGTAGAAGCTTATCTCCAGCCCGGCCGTTGGACAAACAAACGTTTGTTCGCTACGGTGTCTATCTGCCGCACCGGATCGCGCCGCTTTGCCGCAACGCCGCCCGGTAGCTCACAGTACGAGGGGAGGCCTATGGATCTCGTAGATCTGACGAATCCCGACAACTTCAGCGGGGATCCGCCGCACCAGACGTTTGCGACCCTGCGCCGCGAAGATCCGGTTCACTGGCACGAGGAAAGCGACGGCCCCGGCTTCTGGTCCATCACCAAGTACGAGGATCTGAAGTTCGCTTCACGCAACCCTCAGTTGTTCTCCTCCCGGGCCGGCGGAACCAACATGTTTGACCTGGCCGAGACCGATCTCGAGGGCGTGCGCATGTTGATGATCAACATGGACCCGCCAAAACACGGCAAGTTTCGAAAGACCGTATCACGCGGGTTCACCCCGCGTCGCATCGGTAAACTGCAGCAGCACCTGAAAGAACTCGCCAAGGGTATCGTCGATTCGATCGCCGAACGTGGCCAGTGTGAGTTCGTCGATGCCGTTGCCTCGCAACTGCCGATGCAAACCATCTGCGAAATGCTCGGCGTACCGGATTCCGAACGCCAATACGTCTACGACCTGAGCAACCGCCTCATCGGCTTTGACGATCCGGACTTTCAGACCTCGTTCGACGACGGCCGCATGGCGGCGGCCGAAATGCACGCGTACGCCGAGCAACTCGCCGAACGCAAGAAGAAGGAGCCCGGCGACGACCTGACGACGATACTGCTCCATGCCGAAGTCGACGGCGAGAAACTGTCGCCAATCGAGTTCGACTCGTTTTTCTTGATGCTCGCAATCGCCGGCAACGAAACCACCCGAACGGTGACTGCCCAAGCCATGCGTCTTCTCAGCGAACACCCCGAGGCCAAGCGGGAGATCGCTGAAGACTTGAGCCTGCTTCCCTCGGCGGTCGAGGAGATCCTACGCTACGCCCCGGCGGTGATTCACTTCCGGCGTACCGCGGCTGAGGAAGTAGAGCTACGCGGTAAAAAGATTCGTCGCGGAGACAAGATCATCATGTGGTATCCCTCGGCCAATCGAGACGAGGAAATCTTTGAGGATTCTCAGACCTTCGATATCCGACGCAGCCCGAACGAGCACCTCGCTTTCGGCATCGGCGAGCATTACTGCTTGGGAGCCAACTTGGCGCGCATGCAGCTCAATACGATTCTCTACGAGCTGCTCTCGCGGCTACCCGACATCGAGGCCTGCGGCGAAGCCAAACGCTTGCGCTCAAACTTCATCGACGGGATCAAGCAGCTTCCCGTCCAGTTTACACCGGAGTCGAAGCAGCGGAGGGCGTCGTTGTGATCAAGATCGTCGTCAATCGAGAACTCTGCGAAGCCAACGCCCGCTGCGTCATGGTGTGTCCGGAAATCTTCCGCGTTGACGACCAGGACGAGCTGCACGTCGAGCCGGAATCGGTTGACGAGTCCAAGCGCGCCAAAATCGAAGCCGCGGTTCGCGTCTGCCCCCGGCAGGCGCTCTCGTTGATCGAAGAATAGCCTGCCGCCGGGCGGTCGGCAGCACCACACTAGCGCCCCTTGTATTCGGGCTTACGCTTCTCCTTAAACGCGCGCGGTCCTTCTTTGGCGTCTTCGGTCGAAAACACTTCCATGCCCAAGCGCATCTCAATTTCGCGTGCGGCGTCTTCCGTCACGCACTCGGATTCGAGTACCGCCTGCTTGATCTTGAGAACCGCGACCGGCCCGTTTTCGGCTATCCGCTCAGCGATCTTGCGACTCTCGGCCAGCGCCTGGCCGTCGGCCACGACGCGGCCGATCAAGCCCATCGCCAAGGCCTCGTCGGCACTGTAGTGGTCTCCGGTGAGAAGAACCTCCATCGCCTTGGTGAAGGGAATCTGCCGCGGTAGGCGGGTGGTCGATCCGCCCTGAGGAAAAAGACTCCAGCGTACTTCGGAGACGCCGAACTTGGCGCTCTTGCCGGCTACGCGGATGTCGGTAGCCTGCAGGATTTCCGTGCCGCCAGCGATCGCCGGGCCTTCGACCGCCGCAATCAGCGGCTTCTCGAGGCGCGCGCTACGCAGCAGGGCTTTGAAGATCAGCTGGTAGTCGTCGCGAATGCGTGCCTCGTAATCGTTTTCGGGAGGCTCGTTGCGCAGCATCTTGCCGACGAGTTTGTCGAGGTCGGCGCCGGCGCAGAACATGTTCTGCGCTCCCGTCAAAATCGCCACACGAACCGTTTCGTCGCCGTCGATCTCGTCCCAAGCATCGGCCATGCGGCAGAGCATTTCCGGGTTGATCGCGTTCTTCACCTCGGGACGGTTCATGGTTACGGTAACGATCGGGCCATCCCGATCGACCAGCAGGGCGGGTTCACTCATGCCTGTGTACTTCTCCTCTCGCCGTCGTCGTCTAAAGCTGCCGTCCGGCTTCGATCTCGCCGCTGGCCACGGCTTTGGCCCACTTGTAGTCGGGTTTACCGCTCGGCTGACGGCCAACCTTGTCGACTAGATGAAACTGTCGCGGGACCTTGTATCCGGCAATGTGCGCGCGACAATGCGTCTCGATGTCCTCCTTCTTCGGCGGCTCGCTCCCACGTGCCTGCAGTACCGCAGCGACTCTCTGCCCCCAACGTTCGTCGGGCACGCCGACGACGATTGCATCCTCGATCGCCGAATGCGCCTTGAGGACTTCCTCGACTTCCTCTGGAAAAATTTTTTCTCCGCCGCTGTTGATGCAGACCGAACCACGTCCGAACATCGTGATCGTGCCGTCGGCTTCGATCGTACCCATGTCTCCCGGGATGACCCAACGCTCACCGTCGATCTCGATGAACGTCTTGGCGGTCTTCTCCGGATCTTTGTAATAGCCGAGCGGCAGCCAACCGCGGCGCGCAAGGTAGCCAACGACTCCCGAACCGGGCTCGATCGGCCGGTGGTTCTCGTCGATGATGGTTACCGTATCGCTCATCAAGAAACGCGGATGCCCCGACTCGCTGACGCTACGGGTCGCCGTCATCGACCCCGAATGGCCCGATTCGCTCGATCCGAAACTGTCGACGAACATTGTCGTCTCGAGTTTGCTGCGCAGCTGATCCTTTACCGTCTCGGAAAATACGGCACCGGCTGAGCCAATCACGATCAAAGAAGAGGTATCGTAGTCCGCCCCCGGAGCGCACAGCGCGTCCGCCAACGGGCGCGCCATGGCATCGCCGACGATCGTCATCACGTTGACCTTTTCTTCGCCGACCAAGCGCCAGATCCGTTCGGGATCCATGCTACGCCCGCTGCAAAGCACGACCTTGCCGCCACCGAACCAACCGATCAGAGCTCCCCATTGCGCCGCACCGTGAATGAACGGCGCCACTGGTAAGGTCGTCATCGCCATGGGGTTGCCAGCAACGATTTCGGCCAGCTGCTGCGGCCGTTCGATCGGCTCTCCGCCCGGGTTGCCGCCCTGCAACCCGGCAAAGAACACGTCCTCGTGGCGCCACATCACGCCTTTGGGCATGCCCGTCGTGCCGCCCGTGTAGATGATGTAGAGATCGTCGGCCGACCGCTCAGGAAAATCTCTCTCTTGCGAGACCGATGAGAGCGCCTCTTCGTATTCGATCGAGCCGAGTTCTCCGCAGTCGGCCGAGCTACCATCCTCAGCATGCACCAACAGTCCTAGTTCGGGAAAGTCTCCGAGAAGCGGCGCAAAACGGTCGGTCAGTTCGCGCTGCAGAAATAGCCCTCGAAGATCGGCGTTGTCGATCACGTAGCGCAGCTCGTCGGCTACGTAGCGATAGTTGACGTTGATCGGCACGGCGCGGATCTTGAAGATTCCGAGCATCGCTTCGAGGAATTCGCTGCCGTTGTAAAGACAGATCCCGACGTGATCGCCGGCTTTGATCCCACGCGAAGACAAGAAGTGGCCGACGCGGTTGGCGCGATGGTCGAGCTCTCGGAAGCTCAAGCGTGTGTCGCCCGAAACGAGCGCGAGGCGATCGGGTACGGTGTCAACCACGCTCTCGAACAAATCGGCAATATTGAAGTGCATCGAACCCCTCGGCCTACTGCGAGATTTCACGTGCTTCGACGAAGCGCCACGGAGGCCGGATTAGAACACGTTCTAGGCCGTCTCGCAAGATGCTCAGGGCGCCGCTTCGCTGTCTTCAAGCCAGTATTTTCGATAGTTATCGACAGTCGCCAGCTTGCTCGTGTCGCGCACGCGGTCGATGAACAACACTCCTTCGAGATGATCGAATTCGTGCTGGACTACCGTCGCAAGGAAGTCCTCCGCAAGCAGCTCGCAGTCGCGGCCTTCGAGATCTTGATACTCGACCCGCACCGCACGCGGCCGCCAAACCAGCCCGCGCAAGTCCGGCACCGAAAGGCAGCCCTCCCAGTATCCCTGCTCGCAAGCATCGAGTACGGTAAGCACCGGATTGACGAAGACGATCAACGGCTCGGCTTGTGCGCCGGGGTAGCGCGGCGAGTCCTGTGGGATTTCGATCAAGACCACGCGCTCGGATTCGGCGATCTGCGGAGCCGCAATGCCGATACCGTCGTGGGCGCGCATCGTATCGCCCAAGTCTCGCACCAGCGAGCCTAGCTCGGCGGTCGCCAATCGCTCCTGCGGTACTTCGGCTGCCCGGGCACGCAGTAGCGGATGACCTATTGTCGCCAGTTCAGCAACCGCCATGACAAGCCCTCCCCAGCACGGCCCCGCCTGGGCAATCGGGACGGCACTGCTCAAAACCAGCGTCGGGCAGGACACTGTTTCTATTTTCAATAACTGATCCATGCGCTTGCGGGGTATTTGCAGAGGCCCGCTCGAGCCCCCAAGGCGCCCACCAGACCGGGGCACTATATGCGCCCGAGGAGCCTGAGATCAAGGAAGACGAAGCTAGCGAAAGCTCTTGCATCACCGCAGCCGACGCGCGACAATTGGCTGGTGGTAAGACCACAGACGGAGATCGGCGGACTGCCTCTATGATCGACGCGCTCGAGCCTCTTCACAGCGTCAGTCTCAAGGAAGTCTTCATCGAACGCTTCGAAGCCTTGATTCTGTCCGGCCAGTTGTCGATCGGCGAAAGACTGCCATCCGAGCGAGCGTTGGCGCTTCGTCTGGGCGTGAGCCGACCGGTGGTTCACGAAGGCCTTGTAGAGCTAGCCGCGCGCGGTCTCGTCACGATTCGCCCGCGCCTAGGAACGGTGGTTGCCGACTACCGTCGCCAGGGCTCGCTTGCACTGCTCAGTTCGCTGGTGAATCAGCACGGCGACGCACTCGACCCTGCCCTGCTCGACGGCGTTCTGGCCTTGCGCTGTTTGGTCGAGACCGAAGCCGCGCGCCTGGCTGCAGCCGCACGCGGCGGCCAAGAGCGTGGGGCCTTGTCGCAACTGATCGCGCGAGAGAGCGCCATCGACCTTTCACAGGCCGACGAGGTCGTCGAACTCGACTATTCCTTCCACCATCTCGTCGCCTTGGCCTCCGGCAACCCGGTCTACCCGATGTTGGTCAAATCTTTTGAGCCGGCGCATCGACACTTTGCACGGCAGTTCTTCGCCACCCCCGGGGTTGCACGAGAGGTGTTCGGCTTTCACGAACGTCTGGTAGGACTGATCCACAACGGAAGACAGCGCGCAGCTTGCGACTTGATGCGCGAGCTTCTCGAACGCGGTAGGCAGACCCTCGCGCAGAGGAGGAACTCTCAATGACGGCTACTTCAGCAGGTTCTGCGGCCGCGCAAATCAAGCAGCCCGGCGCTCTCTCTCCACGTGTTCGCGCGTTGCGTGAGTTCTACTTTCGCGGCAACCAGAGACGCTGGAACAACGAGTTCACCTGCTGGACCACCGGCGCCCCCTGGGACTTGGTCTACGACGAAACGACCTACTACATCGTTCCGGAGACCTACCCTTTCTTCCAAACCTTTCGCAGCTCGGCAATGCAGTCGGCACGGCCCGTGAAGCTCCATCCCGACTTTTGGAAGTGGAGCCTGCCGGAGCGCCGCGCCTGGTTCGTTCGCGAAGTGATGGTCCATCACCTGCCGCAAGAAATCCTACCGGGAGATCTGCTTGCCGGCGCCCGCTTCAACGTTCTCACGTCCAAATGCTGGACCCGCAGTGAAGCCCGGTCGCGAGAAAAGAGAGTCCGTGGCCGTGGCGGGACAAGAGCGGCGATCACGTGGTTTCACGAACACGGCTATGGCAACGCCGGCGCGACTTCCGGGCATTTGATCCCCGATCACGAGCGCGCCCTCAAGATCGGCTGGCGGGGGATTTATGCCGAGCTCAACGCACGCTACGGGCGTCTTTCGGCGACCGACCAACGCGCGCCTGCCCGCCGTCAAATGCGTGCGCACATCGAGGTC
>CAZJCO010000041.1:0-12645 GCA_964544375.1 uncultured Myxococcales bacterium | reverse complement strand
TCTCGCGCTGTGGAGCGTCTCCCTCGCCTTCGTTGTGGGGCGTGTGTAAATTTCGGCGGGAGATACGCGGGCGAGGGTCCGCCGGAATCGTCTGCGAGCCCCTCGCCGGGCGAAGCCGCCACAGCCGTAGACCATCGGTCGCTTGGTCTGTTCCCGTCCGTAACGATTCGACGACGAACGCCGGATCGAGGCTCTCCGCGCGTAGTCCGGCGTCGAGGCCAAAGCGCAACTCGGCGGCCGAGGGTCGTTCGCCGGCAAAGCGAATCTCGTCGTCCAACTCGATACGATGAGCTTCGGGCGACAGGCGTGCGGTGATTCGGTGATGTAGCGTCGCCGGAAATGCGGCCGTCTGCCCGGCCGCCGCCAGCGACGCTTCCGGCACCACCAGCAAACAGGCCGCCAGATACAACGTGATGAGTCTTCGCCCGGGCATCGTAGGGTCGGCTGTTGTCAGACGGCGCCGTGAAGCCGCGTCACCCGGCCCGGCGCAGGCGGAACACTCAGATCAAGCACCTCGTCCGCCCAACCCGAGATTTCGCTAATGCGGGGACTCGTCATGACGACCGTCCCGCCTGTCGAAGCGTGCCCTTCGAGGGCGCGAACAATCGACTCCCGATAACGGTCGTCGACAAACGCAAAGGGCTCGTCGAGAACCAGCACCGGCGCGCGTCGGATCACGGCCCGCGCAAGCGCCGCCATCCGCAACTGCCCGACGCTGAGGGTCCTCTCGCTGCGTTCGAGCAGATCTCCAATGCCGATTGCGGCGGCCGTGTCCCGCACGCATGGGGCACCAGCCGACTGCCGGCCCGCGGCCCGTGCTGCCAGCTCGAGATTGCCCCCAACTGTACCCGGCAACGGGAACGGCTGCTGCGCGACATAACCAATACGACCGCGCAGGCGTCGCTCGAGCGGCAGCCGCATCGGTTCGTCGCAAAAGCGGAGTTCGCCGGAGACTTGCGGCATCAAGCCGACCAAGATCTCGGCCAAGGTAGTCTTGCCCGATCCGTTCGGACCGACGACGGCAAAACGGCTGCCTTCGCGAACGGTAAACTTGCAGGGACCGAGTACTTTGCGGCCACCGTAAGCATGGACGAGCTGACGCGCCCGGTAGATCACGAACCTTCCGCCTCCTGCAATCGATGGAATCCGACGTTGATGCCCAACGCGACCGCGAGCAACAAGAACCCCAGCCCCAGGCCCAATTCGAATTCGCCCTTGGACGTCTCCATCGCAATCGCGGTAGTCATCGTGCGTGTGGCATGGCGAATGTTGCCGCCCAGCATCAAGGCCGAACCGACTTCGGTGAAGATTCTTCCAAAAGCCGCAACGATCGCCGCAAGAACGCCGAAGCGAGCCTCTTTGACAAGGATCCAACCGCTCTGCCACGGCGAGAGTCCCATGACGACGAGTTCCTTGCGCAGCCGTACATCGGTACGCCCGAGCGCAGCGAGCGTCAGCGAGACGATCAACGGGAAAGCGAGCAGGGTCTGGCCCAGGCTCATCGCGGGCCAAGTATACAGCAGCCCGAGGCTGCCGAGCGGTCCGGAACGCGAGAGAAGCGTGTACAGTAACACGCCGACGAATACCGAGGGCAGCGCCGTCAGCGTGTTGAAGAGCGTGAGCATGAAGGCTTTGCCGGCAAACTCGCGGCTCGAAACCCACAACGCCAGAGGAATGCCGGCGGCCGAAGCCGCAACGATCGCAAGCGACGATGTCTTCAAACTCGTGAGACAGATTGCAATCGTCTCGGTACTAAGCAGCGACGTCACTCGACCGCCCCCTCGGCGGAACGCTTCGCCGGATGAAACAGAATTTGGCCGTCGCGACGGTAGCGGCCGATCGCGCCCTGGGCATCGGCGCCCGTAATCCAGGCACTGAACGCTTCGGCGAGACGGCGAGCGTCGCCCTCGGCGCGGTTTGTTGCGACCGGAATGACGCCGTAAGGATTGAGTAAACGCGAACCCCCTTGGTAAACGATCGCGAGATCGAGCCCTTCACGCATTGCCAGATAGGTCCCGCGATCGCACAGCGTATAGCCGCCGGACTCACTGGCTACTTGTAAGGTCGCCCCCATGCCCAAACCGCTTTCCCGATACCAGGGCCCCGCCGGAGTGACTCGGGCGTGCTTCCACAGCGCGCGCTCGCGCGAGTGGGTTCCGGACTCGTCGCCTCTACTGAAAAACGGAGTTGCGGTCTCCGCGATACGCATCATCGCATCGTCGAGAGACTCGGCGCGACCAAGTCCGGCCGGATCCGAAGGCGACCCGAGTATCACAAAATCGTTCGCCATCACCTGTCGCCGGTAAAGTCCGTAGCCCTGCTCGAGAAATTCCTCTTCCCGCTCGCGATCGTGCACTAGGACAACGTCGACATCGCCATTCTTGCCGAGACGCAGTGCCTTGCCCGTTCCGACGGCAATCACGTCCACTCGGCAACCGCACTGCGCTTCGAAATCCGGCAGCAGATAGTCGAGCAGGCCGGAATTGTCCGTGCTCGTCGTCGTCGCCAAACGAAGATGGGGGAGCGGCTTCGCGCAGGCCGCCGCCGCGACCAACAGGAGCAGCGCCGCGGCGGGTCCGAGCCGAAACGGTCCGGCCGTCCTGCGGCCGGCCGATATCATCCGCCTGAAGACGCCTTGACGAACGCGACGACGTCGCCGTCGGACAGCGGCGTCTCGAGTCCCTTCTTATAGTTTACGAGTTCGCCGTTGACGGCGATCGCCGCGACACTGGTCAACTTGTCGAACTCCGGGCCGACTTTCGCCTTGGCTTTCGCCACCACGTCGGCAACCGTGCCGACGTCTTCGACGTCGAAGCTGGTCACCCCCAGAAGTTTGCTCATCTGATAGGTCGGCTGAACGGATACTTTCACCGTCGCACCTCCTTCGATCCGTGCTCGCTAGACCGTAATTCCGAGGCGTTCGAGCGTCTTGCGCTCCGGAACGCCGTCGGTGTTCCAACCCCTCAGCTGGTAATAACGCGGAAGCAGCTGATCCAAGGGATGGCCGCTGGTCGCGTCCTTGAAGATCGGTTCGTAGAGCATCCGCGGAGGAAGCGTGTCGTCGGCGGCGGTTTTACCTTCCCGCAGGTTGAACATGCGTTCCAGGTTGAAGATCCGCGCACCGATCTCCTGCAGGTGCCCCGACGACATCGGCATTCCAGTGATCAGCGATAACCACTTCTCGAACCACATCAGGGGCTTTCCTTTCAGTCCCATCACGACGCGGAACAGCGGACCGCTGTTTTCGAAGGCGGCGATCGCCAAACGGTACTTGAGAGACTTGGGATCCATCTCGTGAACCGCCTTCGGCATGATGCCGTAGGTCGTGAAGATGCACAGTACCATCGAATTGATCGCGCAGGCGAGGTTCTGCTGGATCACTGGAATGTCTGCCTTCAGTTTGAGGTTGCGCGGATTGATCGTAAAGGGCCCAACGCTTTCCATATACATCGAAGCGCCCTGCACATGATCGCCGCCGCGGTTGGTCGTCGCGTACTCGACTCCCTGCGCGTAGGAGCCGCGCGGGTCGTAGGCGGACAGCTCGAGACCCTTGACGTGCATCGCGAACTCGTGCCCCCCGTACTTCTCGCTCATCCGCTTCGACCCGTCGGCTAAATCGTCGCCGAGTCCACTACGGTGGCCGATGTCCTTGATCAATTCTGCAACGCCCGTCACGTCGCCGAACTGGATCCCGGCCTGCAACATGCCGCGTTCTTGAAGCTCCATCGCGAAGCTCAACACTGCGCCAAGGCTGATCGTGTCCATCCCCAGGTCGTCGGCCAGATAATTCCACTCGGAGATCTTCTTGATGTCACCGATTTCGAGATTCGACCCCATCAGGGCGAGGGTCTCGTATTCCGGCCCTTTGACGACCCCGACGTCGTCGAGTTCGACCTGGCGGCCGCAGGTCACCGGACAGTGGATACAACTGCTCTTGGTGCCGGCAAGAAAGTGGTCGGCCATGAACTCGCCGGAAATCTGCATGCCTTCGTCGAAGTGCCCGAACTTGAAATTATGGGTCGGCAGAATGTTGCGGGCGTTGGTCGTATTGACGATCTGACCGGTACCGCACGCCGCCAGGCTGTTGCCGAGTACCGGATGATCGCGGAACATCGAACGAATTTGCTTGGTGTACTCCTTGAACGCCACGGGATCGTCCATCTCGAGTTTGCGCGATCCGGAAACCATGATCGCCTTGAGCTTCTTCGATCCCATGACCGCACCCATGCCGGTACGGCCGGCGATACGCTCGTTGGATACGATGCCGGCGAACAATACCAGATTCTCGCCGGCCGGCCCGATCACGGCCTGGTACTTCTTCTTTCCGAGAATCTCCTGCGTCTCGTAGGTCCCCTTACCCCAAAGCTCCGAGGCATCGAGGAACTCGACGTGGTCACGGTCGCCGTCGATCTCCAACCGCACGGGCTTTGCCGATTTGTTCTTACAAATGAGGACATCGATGCCGCCTTTCTTCAAACCGTAGGCGAAGGAACCACCACAGGTTGCGTTACCGATGCCTCCGGTCAGCGGACTCTTGGCGACGACGGCAAAACGGTTGGACTGCGGCGCGACGCTGCCGTTGAGCGGCCCCGTAGCGAAAATCAGCGGGTTGTCCGGGCCGAGAGGATCGACGCCGGCTTCGGTCATATCGTAGAGCAGCCGGGTCCCGTAGCCCTTGCCGCCGATGTAGGCACGCGCAATGTCCTCATCGAGCGGCCTGAAGGCGAAGCTGCGTGTCGCCAAGTCGACCTCTAGAATACGGCCGGCATATCCTTTGATCATCTTCCTTGCTCCTCGCTACCGTCGCCGGCCCGCGGCCGGGACGGGCCGTAGCGTCTCGCGCCCCAAAACGGGTCGCCCGTTCCCTCGCGAGCGAATGCTAGCGCGGTTTCGCGCCCATGGCTATGGCCGCATTCCCCCCAAGGCGACCCGACAGCTCAGCGCGCGTCGGGATTGATGTGATACAGGCCGGAGATACGAGCCTGCGCGAGCACGTGACCTTCCATTGCGCGCCGCGCGTCGTCACCGCCGAACTTACCCTGGACCGGCAGGCGCTCGAGGTCGAGCGCATAGAGGGTGAAGTGGTAGTGGTGTACGATTTCGTCGTTCCACGGCGGACAGGGTCCGTCGTAACCGAAGTAATCGCCAGCCATCTCGGCATCGCCGGCAAACCAGGAGGTATAGTCGTTGATCCCCTGCCGCGCGCTCCCGTCGGTCTCCGGTCCGGGCTTGCCGCCCGGCGTAATACCGTCGGCAAGCGCGCCTTCGGCAATCGACTGCGTATCCGGCGGCAGGTCGATCAATACCCAGTGGTAGAAGCTCACGCGCGGCAAATCGGCCGCAACCGTAACTCCTTCTTGATTCACGTTATCCGGCTTGCTCGGAACGTCGCTATCGTGACAGATGATCGCCAGCGAGCGTGTCCCCGGAGGCAGGTCGGACCAAGCCAGGTGCGGATTGCGGTTCTCGCATAGCTCCACATGCTCCTGAGGGTGGTGCTTAGCAAACGCGCAGCACGACGGAATCGTTTCTCCATCCTTGAAACTGTTGCTGAAGAGTTTCATCGTCGGTTTCCTTATCCTCTGTCGATATTGTTCTCTCGTCAGACCGTGCCGCCGTCGGCGAAATAGTTAGTATCGAGCCAATATTCCTTCACCCGATCGGTGAGGTCGCACAGGTCGGAAAAACGCGGCGGCTTGACCAAATAACTATTCGCGCCGAGGTCGTAGGCCTGGCGAATGTCCTGCGGTCGCGCGGACGAGGTCAATACGACGACCGGTACTCGGCGAACGATCTCGACCTGCTTGAGACGCCTGAGCACGGACAGTCCGTCGAGTCGCGGCAACTTCAGGTCGAGCAGAATGAGCGCGGGCAGCGCTTCGTCTTCGCGGGCCGCCAGGTGAGCGCGCTCCAGCAGATAGTCGAGGGCCTTTTCGCCGTCGCTCAGAACGCGCAGCGGATTGGTCAGGCCGCCCCGGCGCAGCGCGCGCTGCAGGAGTAGCACGTCGGCTCGCTCGTCCTCCACCAGCACGATCTCGGCAACTTGCGCCTCGGCACCCGACCCTTTCCCGCTCATGCGACCTCCACCGCCGTGCCGGCTAGGCGCCGTGGCAGCTTGAGCCAGAAGGTACTGCCTTCGTGCGGCTGCGACTCGACACCGACTTCTCCCCCGTGCAATCCCGCCGCCTTCTTCACGATCGCCAAGCCGACACCGGTGCCCGGATACTTGCTGCGGTCATGGAGGCGCTCGAAGATGTCGAACACCTTTTCGTGGTACTTGCGGTCGATGCCGATGCCGTTATCGCGCACGAACAAACGATAACAGGTGTCCTCGTCATGGCTACCGACAACGATCCGCGGCCGGCGGTCGGCCGGAACGAACTTGATCGCGTTGCTGATCAGATTCTGCATCAGCATCTCCAGTGTCGCCCGATGCCCGCTGACGACCGGCAGCGGTCCCGGCACCATGATCTCGGCGTCGCGTTCCTCGATCTGAGTAGCCAAATTGCGCAGTGCCGCGCCAACGACCTCCCCCATATCGACAGGCTCGAACGGCAGGCCGTGGCGGATCTGCGCGTGTTGCAACAGATCGTTGAGCAACGCGTCCATCCGTTCCGCCCCGTCCTTCATCAAGGAGAGGTACTCGAAAGCGTCTCGATCGAGCGCGTGGCCGTACTCTTCGACCAGCGCTTCCGAAAACCCCTCGATCGCCCGCAGCGGAGCCTTCAGATCGTGAGAAATCGACTGCACCAAGGTCTCGAGTTCATCGTTCGTCTGCCGCAAGGCATCCTCGGCCCGCTTGCGAATCGTAATGTCCTCGGCGATGCCGGCAATACGAATGACTTTGCCGCTAGCGTCGCGCACCGGGAAACCACGGTCGTGCACCCAAATCTCACTGCCGTCGCTCTGAATGACGCGAAACTCTTCGTCGAATTCTCCCAGTCCAGCTCGCTCTTGATACCGCCGGCGTACACGCTGGCGGTCCTCGCCGTGAACTGCCTGTAGCCAGGTCTCTGCGTCACGACAGAGTTCAGCCGCAGTACGGTTCCAAATCCGCTCGAACGCCGGGCTGACGTACACCAAGCGCTTGGAATCGGCCTGGGCCAGCCAAAATCCTTCTCGAATGTTTTCGGCTAGCTGACGAAAACGCTCTTGACTCTCGGCCAGCGCACGCGTGCGTTCGTCGACACGCTGCTCGAGCTCCTGTTGCGCGCGCTCGAGCGCGGCGCGCGTCTGCCACCGTTCGGTAGCCATCTGCGCCAGTTCGCGAACGGCGACCACGGCGAGAATGCCGAGCAGCAACGACGGGATATCCGGCAGCGGAAAAGTCAGCACCCAGCCGCCGGCCGAGATCTCTTCGACCAAGCGCCCCACCAGTACGACGACGGCAAAGCCAAGCACCGCCGGCGGGAACCACATGCGCCGGTCCGGAACCTTGCGCAACAGCATGAAAGAGAGCCCCACGGCTACGAGAAACAGGCCGATCGCAACGATCAGAGGGACACTCATAAGGAACGCCTACACGACCGCCCTAGGCGTTGTCAAGGATGCTGGCGGAAGACGCTCGCGGAGACCCCAAGCGTGCGCGTCAGCGCGGTGAGAGGATCAGCACGGGGATATTGCGCTCGGTACGGGCCTGATAATCGTCAAAATCGCGGTACATGGCAACCAAACGTGGCCAGTAGGCGGCTTTCTCGTCATCGCTCGCGCGTCGCGCACGCATGCGCCGCACGTCGGTTCCAATTTGGACTTCGCAGTCCGGGTTGGTTTCGAGGTTGCGAAACCACAAAGGATGCTTCGACATGCCGCCCTTCGAGGCGACGCAGATGATGTCCTCTCCGTCACGTAGATACAGCAGAGGAGCGGTACGCGGCTGGCCGCTCTTGCGTCCGATGGTGGTCAGCAACATCACCGGGGCCCCGTGCAACCAGCGCCCACCGAGATTGCCACCGGAACTGCGGTAGAGCCATGCGTTGGCGCGCGACATCCACCGGATAACGACGTTCGCGATTTTCTCTTGTCCCGGCGTGTACGGTTGCGGAGTGCGATCCATTGCCATCGTGCCTCCCCGATCGATCGGCTAACTCTTGCCGGCGTTGCGCACAAGATAGTCGAGAATCTGATTATACTCTGTCGCGGTCAGGGAGCGGCCCACAGGACGCATGAACGACTTCTGAGCGCGCGCAACCTGATACTTCCACATCGCCGAGGTCATCGAACCCGGATGGAACACTTGATGACAGCCGCCGCAACGATCCACGTAGAGCTTGGCGGCAGCGCTGTCGGGTTCTGGCAGCGACTTGCTACAAGCCGCCAGGGCGAGCAGAAATACGACGGCGGCCAACATACGATACGGCTTGGTCATGTCCTCCCTCGTTGAACCAATAATATAACCACGAGCACCCGGGATTGGCGAATCCACCGTCACTGGACTGTACTCGCCGAAAGTGCGATTTGTTGAGACGAGGGAAACGATCATGAGTCAAGACTTCGCCTACCAAGAACTCTTTCCGCTCGGCGAGGACACTACGCGCTACCGCCTCGTCAGTAACCAACACGTCGCCGTCGCCGATTTCGAAGGTCAGGAGATGCTGCGCGTCGAGCCCGAAGCGCTGCGCCTGTTGGCGCGCGAGGGCCTGCGCGACGCCTCGTTCTACTTACGAACCGAGCATCTCGAGCAGGTCGCCGCGGTACTCGACGATCCCGAAGCCAGCGACAACGATCGCGGCGTGGCGCTAGCGATGCTGCGCAACGCCGAGGTTGCCGCCCAAGGCGTCCTACCGCTGTGCCAAGACACCGGTACGGCAACCATCGTCGCCAAGAAAGGGCAGCGCGTGTGGACCGGCGGCGGAGACGCGCAGCAACTCGCCCGAGGGGTATTCGATACTTACACGAAGGAGAATCTACGCTACTCGCAGACGCTGCCGCTGTCGATGTATAAGGAGAAGAATTCGGGCAACAACCTGCCCGCGCAAATCGACATCTATGCCACCGACGGCATGGAGTACTCCTTCTTGTTCGTCGCCAAAGGCGGCGGCTCGGCAAACAAGATGTTTCTCTATCAGGAGACGAAGGCCCTCCTCACTCCCGAGCGCCTCGAGAGCTTCCTCATCTCAAAGATGAAAACCCTGGGAACGGCCGCCTGCCCGCCCTATCACATCGGGGTCGTCATCGGCGGTACTTCGGCCGAAGCCTGCCTGAAGACGGTCAAGCTCGCGACCACGGGATACCTCGACGGCCTACCGACGAGCGGCAGCGAGGCCGGGCACGCCTTTCGCGACCCGGAACTCGAAGCGCGCCTGCTCGAAGACGCACAAAACACGGGCATCGGAGCTCAGTTCGGCGGCAAGTACTTTGCGCTCGACGTCCGCGTAGTGCGCATGCCTCGACACGGAGCTTCCTGTCCGGTGGCCTTGGCAGTCTCCTGCTCGGCACACCGCAACGCCAAAGCCAAGATCAATCGCGACGGCATATGGCTCGAAGAACTCGAGCGCCAACCCGGACGATTGATCCCCGAGCGTTACCAGGGCAAGGACGACCGCGGCGTCGTAGCGGTCGACCTCAATCGGCCGATGGACGAGATCCGCAGCGAACTCAGCAAGCATCCGATCAAGACCCGGCTCGCACTTACCGGCACCATCATCGTTGCTCGCGACATTGCGCATGCAAAGCTCAAGGAGCGCCTCGATGCGGGCGAATCGATGCCTGAATATCTACGCGATCATCCAGTATATTACGCCGGCCCAGCCAAGACGCCCGAGGGCATGCCGTCGGGTTCGTTCGGTCCGACCACGGCCGGACGCATGGACTCCTATGTCGAGCAGTTCCAGGCAGCCGGAGGCTCCCTGGTAATGATCGCCAAGGGCAATCGCAGCCGACAGGTCACCGAAGCGTGCAAAAAGTACGGCGGATTCTATCTCGGCTCGATCGGTGGACCGGCGGCGATTCTGGCGCGCGACCACATAAAGAAGGTAGAGCTGCTCGAGTATCCGGAGCTGGGGATGGAAGCCATCTACAAGATCGAGGTCGAGGACTTCCCCGCCTTCATCTTAGTCGACGACAAAGGCAACGACTTTTTCGCCGGGCTGCTAGAAGACGCCCACTGAGCTAACCCGCTCGGCCGCTTTTCTCATTTGGCGCGGCTGGATATAGTTCCGTCTACTCGGCCGCGGCACGCCTCGCCAAGGGTCGCCCGGAAGAGAATTTGCAGAGCTACGGGGGACTTAGCACATGCACTCTAGACGCACTGCCGTGATTGCGGCTTTCGTCACCACGCTGCTTGTCGCACCAACAACGCCGGCTACAGCCTACGACCTGCCCGCGATCAATCTCGGATTTACGAGTTTTCTCGACGGCGGACCGCCTGCCGGACCCGGACTGTACTTCCAGCAGTACCTCCAATACTGGCAGGTGAATACGCTCGCCGGCCCCGACGGTAGCGGTCCCCCGCCGGGAACCCCGGACATCAACGCCTGGCTCAGTCTGAGTCAGTTCATCTATCAGACACAAACCAAAGTGCTCGGAGGATCGGTCGGACTCGATCTGATCCTGCCGACCATTCTCTTCGACGTCGAGTCGAACAACGCCATCGGCCTGAGGGAGAACTCACCCGGACTTGGGGATCTCTACCTGGGCGCCTTCCTCCAGTGGGATCCGATCATGGGCGCACGCGGTCCTCGCTTCGTCCACCGCATCGAGTTCGCGATGAACCTCCCGACCGGCAAGTACAGCAAGAACAGCGGCCTCAATCCGGGGTTCAACCTGTTCTCGATCGATCCTTATTGGGCGGGAACGCTCTGGCTACACCCGAAGCTCACCGTTTCCTGGCGTCTGCACTACCTCTGGTGCGGCGAGAATCACGCGACCAACGTCAAGCCGGGAGACGCCCTCCACGCCAACTTCGCGGCGGCTTACGAAGTGCTGCCGCACCGCCTGCGCGTCGGCGTAAACGGTTACTGGCTCGAACAGGTACGCAACTCGCAACGCGCCGGCGTCGAGGTGCCGAGCTCACGCGAGCAAGTATTCGCCATCGGGCCTGGATTGGTCTACCACTTCTCCCAGCATGACCATTTGTTCGCGAACGTCTTCTTCGAGACGGAAGCCGAGAACCGACCGGAAAGTAACGTGTTCCAGTTGCGCTGGACGCATCACTTCCACTAAGGGCCGAGCGAGCGAGCAGCGGCGAGCTCAGCAATCAAAACGGTAGGTACGATGGACGACAAACAAATCCTGCTCTCGACCAAGGACATCCCAACGGCGTGGTACAACATCAATTCGGACCTTCCGGAGCCGCCGCCCCCTTTCCTGCATCCGGCGACCGGCGAACCGATGGGTCCCGACGATCTGCGTCCGCTGTTTCCAATGGCGCTGATCATGCAGGAAGTCTCGACCGAGAAATGGATTGAGATTCCCCCTCCGGTACGCGAAAAGTTGGCGCTTTGGAGGCCGACGCCGTTGGTGCGCGCACGCAACCTCGAGCAAGCGCTGAAAACGCCGGCACGCATCTACTTCAAGAACGAATCGGTCAGCCCGCCCGGATCGCATAAGCCGAATACGGCCGTTGCTCAGGCCTACTACAACGCCGAGGAGGGCATCAAGACTCTTTCGACCGAAACCGGCGCGGGCCAATGGGGATCAAGCCTCGCCTTTGCCACCAGCATGTTCGGCATCGAATGCCGCGTGTTCATGGTGCGCATCAGCTACGAGCAAAAACCCTACCGGCGAACGATGATGCACACCTGGGGAGCAAACGTCGTACCCTCGCCCTCCCCGCACACGCAGTTCGGCCGCGCCCTCCTGGAGAAGGACCCCGAGTGCACGGGTTCCCTCGGTATTGCGATCAGCGAAGCGGTAGAAATCGCGGCCGGCGACGAGGGCACGCACTATTCGCTCGGCAGTGTGCTCGGCCACGTATGCTTGCATCAAAGCGTCATCGGCTTGGAGACCCGCAAACAGCTAGAACTTGCCGGCGACAAGGCCGATGTCGTGATCGGCTGCGCCGGCGGCGGTTCGAACTTTGCCGGCATTGCCTTCCCCTTTGCGGCCGATACGATGGCCGGCAAGGGTCCGCGTTTGGTCGCCGTCGAACCGTCGGCGTGTCCCTCGCTTACGCGTGGCCGTTACGCCTACGACTTCGGCGACACCGCCGGCATGGCGCCGATCGCACCGATGTTCACGCTCGGGCACAACTTCGTCCCTTCGGGAATTCACGCAGGCGGCCTGCGCTACCACGGGATGAGCCCGCTGGTTTCGTTGCTTCGTCACAAGGGTCTACTCGACGCGGTCGCCTACCATCAAAACAGCGTCTTCGAGGCGGCGACTCTGTTCGCACAGACCGAAGGCATCATCCCGGCGCCGGAAACCGCCCACGCCGTGCGCGGGGCGATCGACGAAGCCATCCGTTGCCGCGAAGCCGGCGAGGAAAAGTGCATCGTCTTCAACCTTTCCGGGCACGGATACATGGACCTTTCGGCCTACGACGCCTACCAGTCCGGCGAACTCGAAGACTTCGAACTGAGCGAGGATCAGATCGGCAGCAGTCTGTCGGAACTGCCGAAAGTGCCCGAGGGCGCGGCACCCTAATTCGGCAGTCCGCCGTTGCCTTCTTGGCGCGTCGGCTCGGCCGACGCCGGTGCGGCGTCGATC
>CAZJCO010000040.1:0-12697 GCA_964544375.1 uncultured Myxococcales bacterium | reverse complement strand
GCAAAGACACCCCCCCGGCAGCCCCTCCCCGTTCGTTGGTTCGGCGGGTGGGCGCCCGCAGAATCAGCCGACTCGGCTGCGGGCTTTGCCGCCGCCGGCGCGGCGGCGCGCGGCGCGCCCGGCTCGCCGGCGTTCTTGGTGCAAGCGGCGGCAAGCAGCAGCGCGCTCGCACAAACCAATGCCAAGACGGTGTCCATCGGTCTTTTCTTCATCAGGCAAAATCCGCTTGGGTTTCGAGCAACTCCGACAGACCGCCATCGCCCAAACGGCGGCCGACGTAGAACGGCCCGAACTCGGCGTAGAGCGCACTGGCCGGGTCGAATCGCATCTCATAGACGAGCTTCTTGAACTCCAGAGCGTCGTCCGAATGGAGACTGACGCCCCATTCCCAGTCGTCGAGCCCGACCGATCCGCCGATCACCTGCACCACGCGCTCATGGTATTTGTGGCCGATCGATCCGTGCTTGCGCATCATTGCGCGGCGCTCGTCCATCGTCAGCGAGTACCAGTTGAGCTGCTCGCCGCGTCTCTTGCTCATCGGGTAGAAGCAAATGTAGCGATGGGGGGGAATGTCGCGGAACAAGCGTCCCTTCATCCGCTCTTTCTGACGCTCGAGCTCTTCGGCCAACGCGGCCTCGAATTCCGGCGTGCCGCGCTTGTGCCCTTGTTCTGCAACCCGGCGCATGGCGATCGCGCTGATTTCGTAAAGGCTCACTTCGATCACCGAAAGGTAGGAGTAAGCCGGCTGCAGCAGTCCAAAGAGCGCAGTGCGCCGCAAGGAGAGTTCGGCCACGTTGAGCGCTTCCGGGCTCTCGCGGTAGCAGACGATCATCAGGTCGCCTTTCTGGCCGACGACGCTGTAGAGCGCCGTATCGCCACCACCGGCCTGTTGCTGGGCGCCGAGCCAGCGCTGGAATTCACCGACGACCTCGGCGCGGTCCTCCGAGGTCAAGCAGCGCCAAGACGGCCAATCGACGCTGTAGACGTCGTGTAGCGTGTACCAACCCTCAAGTGTCTGCGGAACCTGCTGCTCGTGTGCTTCGTCGCTCATCGGCAAGCCTCCCTCGAAACGGCGCATTTCAACCGGGATCGGACTCGGAGTCCAGTCGGCCTGCCGGCAACGGCATGCCGGAACGACGCGTGGATCAGCTCGTGGTATTGATCGCGGTCTGCTGCTCGACGGCCACGGCCGGTAGAGCGACCCTTCCGGCGACCGTCGAACCAAGCGTGAAGTAGAAGGTCGTGCCGATGCCCCGCTCCGATTCGCACCACACCCGTCCGCCGTGCCGTTCGATGATCTTGCGCACATGCGAAAGACCGATACCGTCGCCCGGCGCGGCGTCGCGGCGGAAGCGCTGGAAGGGCAGGAAGACCTTGGCGACCTCTTGCGGCGTCATGCCGACGCCGGTGTCGCGCACGAAGAAGATCGGCTCGGCACCGGGCTGGCAGCCGATCGCGATCGATCGCGTGGGACCATCGCCCATGTACTTGATCGAATTGTCGATGAGGTTGCCGAACACCGCCTCGAGCTGCTCGCGGTCGGCCGTGACCATCGGCAGATCGCCGACCTCCGTGCGGATGTCGTTCCTCTTGATCTGGTAGCCCAGCGAACGAAAGACACCCTGGACGACCTTGCTCAGATCGACTTTTTCGAACGAGTAGGTCGAACGGGCCGCTCGCGAAAAATCGAGCAGGCGTTGCACCATGCGGTTGAGCTTCTCGACGCTGCGGATACCGTCGCGCAGCGGCTCGGCAATGTCGTCGGCGTAAGGCCCGATCGCGGCAAAGCCTTCTTCCTCGAGACGCTTGCGCATGTCCTTGAGCTCGTCGAGCGAAAGATGCAGGAATCCGTAGAGCGCCGTCATCGGGGAACGCAGATCGTGCGCCACGATGTGCAGCATCTCTTCCATCGTGCGCGCCTGCTCGGCGAGCAGTTCGTTCTCGACCTGCAAACGAGTCGCTTCGCGCTCCTTGTCGAGAATCACTCCGTTTTCGATTGCCGTGCTGATGATCCGCGCGGCGGCCGAAAGCATCTTGAGATCTTCCGAACTCGCCTCGGCCCCCTTGGCCACCGGTGCGATGATGAAACCGATCTGCGCCCGTTCGGTCGCCAAGCGCGCGACGGCTATCGGTTCGTAGGTTCCGAGGATCTCCGAACAGGCGTGCATCACGCCGTCGATCGAATCCTCGAGCGTGACCAGACGAACTTCGTCATGAACGGCGTAGAGCGGCGCCAGCATCAGCGGCTCGATCGAATCGATGCCGTCGGGACGCATGACCGTGTAGGTTTCGGTATCCGGCAGTCGGATCAGCGCCGTCCCGCGCGCCAGATTGGTGGCACGGGCGAGTGTCGCCAGCACGTCGTCGACCACACGCGCGGGCTCGAGCGACAGTTTGGTACTGGCCGCCATGCTCATCAGCGCGTTGGTTTGCTTCCACAGCCGCGCGGTTGCGTCGGCCATGTCGCCGACCGTGTGCTGATGCGAGATTTCGCGCGCGATTTCGGCCGCCAGATACTCCGCCCAATCGTCGGCGTTCTTGCCGACGACGGATACGGTGGCGACCTCCTCGTCGGCCACGCGTACGGACTGCCGAACGGCCTCCTCGGTGTCTCCGCTTTTACCCGCAACGACGCGCCCCCGAGTGTCCTCGACCCAGCAATCCAGGTCGCTTCTACCCAGGCGCGCTACGTCACGACAAATTGCCGCGATTGGCGACCATCGGATCCTCATGCTCACTCCAAGACATCCACCCGAGGTCGGATGCTACCGTAATCGATCATAGCACAGCGCAAAGGACTAAAATGTCGAAACTTTTGCGGCTCAGGGCTTTGCCCAAAGCCCGTCTCGCAAGATCAAGCGATTGAGCATTCGGCCGTTTTCGACCGCCCGCGCCACGCCGCTCTCGTAGTCCTCGTCGCCGGGATAGAGAATCGTGATGGTATCGTCGAAAAGCGCGATCTTCGGTAGCACGTCGACCACTTCGAGCGTGCGCGCGGCACGCAACGCATCTTCGACGCTGTGATGAAGCGCAAGGCGATCGAGTGAGCAGATGGTAGGTGGAACCAATTCGATCGCCCGTTGCGCGTAACGCTCGAGCGCTTCGCGTGGTCGCACCCATTCGCCTTCGATGGTCTCGGCGTGGTCGTGTTCCGCGGCTTGACCGTCCGGCATGCGCGCGATGAAGAAACGCGTGTCGAAACGTTTCTCGCCGCTTTTCGGGGTAATCCAGTGGGCGAAGTAACACAGACTATCGGCCGCTAGTCGGAGAGATTCTTTTTCGAGCAGTTCGGCAAACGCCAGCGCTCCGCTCGCCACCCGCCCGCGAGCAAGCTGGAAGCGCTGGACTACCTCCGAATCGGCGCCGCCGAGCAGGTCCTCTCCGTCGCCATCGCGCGCCAGCAGAATGCCCGACTCCTCGAACAACTCGCGCAACGCCGCGACGACGTGGGCGCGCGCGCGCAGGGAATCGTCCATGCCGAAACGCCGCGCTTCGCGCTCGGCGTCGATCCCGTCGAGCAGCGCGTCGAAGCGAGGATCGGCGTCCTGCGCATCGACCGCCCCGCCGGGGAAGACGTGGTGTCCTCCCAAGAAGCCAAGGCTCGAGGCCCGCTTGACCATGAACACCTCGAGGTCCCCGCGCGCGTTGCGCAGCGGCAAGACCGTCGAAGCGTCTCTCAGTGGCTTAGCCATGGTCCAGCGGCCGACAGATGCGGCCGGCCAAAGTGGCTGGGGAGGCAGGGCTCGAACCTGCAATTGCCTGATCCAGAGTCAGGTGCCTTACCAGTTTGGCCACTCCCCAGAGCGCCGTCAGTGTTCCAAAACCCCGATTCCGAGTCCACCTTGCAGCCTGCTAGGCTATAATGACGCACTGTGAGAATACTCGTAACCGGGGGTACCGGGTTCGTCGGATCCCATATCGTACGCGAGGCCGCCGACGCCGGCCATCGGGTGATCTGCCTCAGCCGTGGCATCCGGCGGACGCGCCACCCGCGCGGCATTATCGTCGCCAAGGTCGATCTGGTACGCCCCTACCACCTCGAGCGCCAGTTGGCCGGAGTCGACACGGTGGTTCATGCGGTCGGCATCCTGCGCCAGGGCCATGGACAAAGTTTCGAGCGGGTACACGTCGGCGGCACGGCCAACCTGGTCGACGCCTGTCGACGCGCCGGCGTGGGCAAGATCGTTTATTTGAGCAGCCTTGGCGCCCAGCTGCGCAGCACGAATCCCTATCTGCATACCAAGGCCGAAGCCGAGCGGATCGTCGAGTCCAGCGGCATCGCCTACACCATCTTCCGGCCTTCGCTGATTTTCGGCGACGGCGACCGCTTGGTCAGCCACGTGCTGTGGCTGATGCGTTCCTCACGGGTGGTTCCTATCGTTACGCGACGCAGCGACCCGGTGCAGCCGATTTGGGTCGGCGACGTCGCTACTGCGGTCGTGCGTGCCATCACCGACGACAGCAGCAGCGGCCATTGCTACGATCTCGGCGGACCGGCGCCGATGACCTATGCCGAGATGGTCGACTTGATCAAGGAGCGCACCGGCATCGCCGCACTGTCCTTACCGGTGCCGGCCCAACTCGCCGAGCCTTTCGTCAAATTGGGTCAGCGTCTGTTTCGCGATCCGCCGCTCACAAGTGACCAACTCGAGCTGTTGGTCAACGGCGGCACCTGTGACCCGAATCCGGCCGCCGTCACCTTCGGCCTGCGCATGCGTTCGCTCTCCGATGTCTTGCCGGAGTATCGTCAGGCAAGTTGATGGCGCGCAAACGCCGCTGCGACTCAGCGTCTCGGGGGATTCTTTTCGCGCCAGGTGATGCGCCCGCGCGTCAGATCGTAAGGCGATAACTCTACCTTGACCGTATCGCCGGGCAGGATTCGAATGTAGTACTTTCGCATCTTGCCCGAGATGTGTGCCAAGACGGTGTGGCCGTTCTCGAGCTTCACGCGAAAGAACGCGTTCGGCAGATTTTCGACGACCGTTCCGTCGACTTCGATTCCTTCTTTCGCCATACCCTCCTCGGGATCGCGGCCCGCCCCGGCCGGCCGTCCCATACGACCGCGGCCGCCGAGCGCGCCTTCGGCCAAGGCTAGCACCTGGCCCGCCGGCGAACAAACCACCAAAGGCAAGGCCAGGGCCGCTTTTGTGTCACGCTCCCGGCTGGCATGATCGAAGGGCTTTGCGACCTAATCGACAGGTGCCGGCCTTACGAGAAGCGCGTCGCGTACTCGCGGCAGTGCTCGTTCTCAACCTGGTGGTCGCCGCAGCCAAAATCCTCGCCGGTTCGGCAACCGCCAGCATGGCGATGATGGCCGACGGCTGGCACTCGCTTCTCGATTCGGTGTCGACGATCGTCGGCCTGGTCGGCGTCACGATCGCCGCCGCCCCACCCGATCGGGATCATCCCTACGGCCACGGCCGCTTCGAAGTCGCCGCCGCCTTGGTGATTGCCGTCATGCTGCTGCTGGCGGCGTGGGGAGTGGTCGCGCAAGCCGTCGGACGCATCTCGAGCGGCGCTCAGCCGAGCATTGGCCCGATGGCCTTCGCCGTCATTCTCGCTTCGATGACGATCAGCGCCGGCGTCACTCTCTGGGAATCGCGCGTCGGGCGCCGTCTACGCAATCGCGTGCTGCTGGCCGACGCCGGTCACACCCGCTCGGACGTCTACACCTCGCTGGCCGTGCTCGTCTCCTTCATCTTTGTACGCGCGGGATACCCTCTGGCAGATCTGCTGGTAGCCGCCATCGTCGGCGTTGTCATCGCCCTAGCGGGCTACCGCATCGTGCGTGACGCGCTAAGCATTCTATCGGACACCGCACCGATCGACGTCGAACGCGTGACCGGGCTGTTCCGTCCTCATCCGGAACTCGGACGCGTTCACGCCGTGCGCTCACGAAGCAACGGCAGCGACGTTTACGTCGATCTTCAGGTGCAGTTGCCGGGAACGATGTCGGTCGACGAATCTCACGCGATCACCGAACGCATCGAGGATCTCATCCGCCAGGAGTTTCCCGAAGTCGTCGACATCGTGGTCCACGTCGAGCCCGACTGATGTTTCATTGTGAAACACGCTAGCTGTTTCGTTCCGAGACAATGATTCAAAGCCGAACGGCGCGGCCGCCGGCAAAAACGAAGCCTGCCGGGTTTCCTGCCCGGCACGCGGGTTGCATCTTCAACCGCGTGCAAGGATCCCAGCCAAGTCCGCGATTCATGACCCTTCTCGATCTCCTCTTCGAACTGCAACGCGGCGGCGTCTACTCCGAGCAAGCGCTGGTCTCGATGGCCATCGACCGCATCACGACCGGAAGCGTCGTACTGTGCGGGATCTTCTCGACTCACGACAGCGTGGCAACGGCTCCCGGCCTTGCCGCCTCGCCGCTGTCGGCAGCCGGCGACAGCAACTAGCCGGCGGCAATCGGCCCCCCACCAGCCAAGCCTTGGAGTTCTGATCGGCGGCGCCGCGCGCTCTCCGGCAGGCGCATCGAGGCGTTCATCAACGTACGAATGCGGCCAGCTTCGTACCCAGCGGAGCGCGGGCAGAACGAGCAACTTGCTTATTTTTCAACACCTTAACTGTGCCGTGGCGTCCGGCATGGCGGATGCAATTCGAGGGCATCACACGCTCGCGGAGGCAGATGACCATGGCACTTTTCAACAACAAGCAGAACGATTCGAAGCGTCGAACCCGCCTGGTAGCGACCGGCAAACGGGTCAAGGGTAGCTGGATCATGGAAACGGCCCTGCCGGCCAAGACTCGGCAGAGCAATCGTCGCGAGCAGATTCTCGTCACCGAGAATCGCCGCGTGCGAACCCTTCACTGAGGTCGAAGACTCGAGACCAGGCTCGCGCAGCGAGCCAGCGAGACCATGAGAAAGGCCCGCGACCGCCTGCTGGCGACCGCGGGCCTTTCTACTGCTCGCGGAGGAAGACCTTGTGAGACCCGGACTCAGTAGACCGAACGCACCTGACTCGTACCGAGGTAGCTCATATAGCCCATCACCCGGCTGATCAGATCCCTGGTCTCGCGGTACGGGGGCGGCTCGTTGCCGTAGCGCGCGACCGCTCCGGGGCCGGCATTCCACGCCGATACGACCAGATCTGTGCGACCCTCGTACTTGGCGTGATAGGTCGCGCTCAAGTAACAGGCAATGAGAATATTGACGGCCGGCTCGTAGAGGTCGTCGGCCTCGAAATCGGCAAACACCTTCTCGTCGATGTAGAGGTAGTCGTAGTCGGACTCTTTCAGCTCGCGCAGTGCTTCACGCGCCGTCGAGGGCAGAATCTGGGTCAGCCCACGGGCGCCTTTGACCGAGTGGGCCCAAGTATCTCCGGCGGACTCGGTCAGAATCAGCGCGCGAATGTAGTCCGCGGGCACCTGCGAACTTTCCGATCCGTAAGAAAGCGAAGTAAAATAACGGATATAGGGTTCGAGGTAATACAGGCGACGCAGCTGAGCCCTGCTCGGCGTGCGGCTTTCGGTGGTCGAGCGCGCATAAGTCGAAGCGGGCGCCGCGACAAGAGTCACAACAAAACTCAGCGCAAGCAGCAAGGATGCACGATTTATAGTGAACATACCCTTGCGATACTGCAAACTGCGTTCCCTTTCTTCGCTAAAATACCCGTTAATAATCAATAGCTTACGCCTACGCAACCAAACACAGCCACTGCAGCGATGCAGCTTCTTGCCTTTTGGCAAGATCCGCCTCTGCAATCGTCACTTGTCGCTTGAGTTGGAGTTCTCGGGGGGCCGGATCAGCCGGGCGCCGGATGGTAGCCTACGACGCGGACGCGGCGCTTACCTTCGAACTCGAACTCTTCGACAAGTTGACGGCCTCCGCACTTCGGGCACGGAAAAAACCTCTCATCCCCGTCCACTTCCGCCAGTTCGAGCACCTGCCCCAGCAGGTAACCCCGATCCGTCTCCTCAAAGGCCAACAGCCCGTCACATGAATCGTTCCGGCATTTCAGGACGTCGACCCGCAGCTTGTTGCGCTTAGGCCGGTCGGCAGGGGTCGCCTTCGGATCCACAGCGCGCCCTCTTATCTTGACGTGCCGCATCAAGCAAACCGCCGCCGGCCGGCGCTTAGGCTTTGGCCGCTGTCGTTTCGCGCCGTCCCGGCTACAATTTGCCGATGGATTTGCCGCTCGAAGTACTCAAAGAATCCGCCGAGCGCAGCGATGGATTCGTCGAACTGCGCTATCACGCCAAGAGCACACGCAGCGTTACGGTCGAAAAAGGCCGGGTGGAACGCTCGCAACATCGCCGGCGCAATGGCGTCGGTGTGCGCGTGCGCGAGGGCAATGGTTGGGGCTTCGCCTCGACCGGCAGTATCGACCCGGCCGACATCGACCGGGCGATCGAGGCTGCGCGCAAGTCTGCACGGGTAAGCCGTGATGCCCGCTCCGGCGACTCTCCCGAACTGCCGACCGAAAACCTTGCACGCGGACATTTCGAACTGCCGGGAGTCGAAGAAGTCCTGACCCGGTCGCTCGAAGAAAAGATCGGCATGGCGGCCGGCCTCGAACAAGCCGTCCGCGGCGCCTCGGCAGCAGTCCGTTCGGCCAGCTGCGGTTACAACGAAATCTACGAAGAGAAGGCGATTGTCACCACCGACGGCGCCGAGGCCTCGTTCCGCCTGATTCGTCCGGAACTCAGGCTGCAAGCGATCGCGGAAAAAGACGGCGAGCTTTCTACCGGCTTCGAAGCGATCGGCACGACCGGCGGCTGGGAATGCCTGTTTCGCAATGGCAGTGGCGAAATCTTCGCCGAGAAGGCCGCGCGCACGGCAACCGACTTGCTCAGTGCCGGCCGGCCCGAAGGCGGTCGCGCGACCGTAATCCTTGCGCCCTCGATCGTCGGCCTGCTGGTGCACGAGGCAATCGGCCATACCGTCGAGGCCGACTTCGTGCAGGCCGGATCGGTAGCAGCCGGCAAGCTGGGCCAACGCGTCGCCAGCGAACTCGTCACGCTTTGCGACAGCGGCGTCTCCGAACTCCAGGAAGGCGCCGGCGGAAGTATTCCCGTGGACGACGAGGGCGTGCTCGCCGGACGTACGACGATCATCGATGCCGGCGTACTCGCGTCTTATTTGCACAACCGCGAAAGTGCAGCGCGCTTCGGCGTCGAACCCACCGGCAACGCTCGGGCGTGGGAGTACTCCGACCAGCCGCTGATCCGCATGCGCAACACCTATCTACTCCCGGGCACGACGCCGCTCGAAGAAATGATCGCCGGCACGCGGGACGGCTATTTGCTCGACGGTCCGCGCAACGGTCAGGCCGACGCCACCGGGGAGTTCATGTTCGGCGTGCAGGAGGCTCGACGCATTCGAAACGGCAAGTTCGCAGAGTTGATCCGCGGTGTGACAATCAGCGGGATCGCGTTCGAGGTTTTGCAGAGCGTCGACGCCGTCTCCGACAGCTTCGCCTGGGACCTCGGCTCGGGCTATTGCGGCAAGGGCCAGCCCGCCAAGGTCGACGCTGGTGGACCCTACGTGCGCTGCCAAGCGCTGCTCGGAGGAGAACAGTAACGATGGCGAACCAAGGGGAACTGTTCGCCTTCGGCGAAGAGCTGATCGCGCGCGCGATCCGCGCCGGCGCCGATCAAGCCGAAGTCGCCATCTCGGCGGGACGGTCGGTCGAGACGAGCCTGGAAAGCGACGCCGTCCACACGGTGCAGACGACCGACGAGACGATCTTCGGCCTGCGTGTTTTCCGCAAGCAATCGCTCGGTTTCTCGACCGCCAACACGCTCGACGAAGAAAGCGTCGACGCTTCCGTCGGCGAGGCCATCGCTCAGGCGTCGGCGATGCCGGCGGATGCCTGCAACCGACTACCACAGGCGACGCCGGCCGCCGAGGTTCCCGAGTTGTTCGACCAACGGATAGCGGACATGACGGTCGAGGACACGGCGGCGCTGGCCCGGCGCCTGCTCGACGGAGTCCGCCGTCGCGACCAGCGTCTTCGCGTCGATTCCGGCGGCGTCTCCGGGCGCACCACGCTTCGGCTACTGCTTTCGAGCGAGGGCGTGCGGGCCGCCGAGGCCTCTAGTGCAGTCGAAGGATATCTGTTCGGTATGGCGGTCGACGGAAACGAGGTCGCCAGCTTCGATTACGACGGCGACGCCGCCTGCCGCTTCGATCGTATCGAGCTGCTGCTCGACCAAGCTACGGAACGGTTCACGGAGAAATGCCTTGCCGGGCTCGGTGCGCGATCGGGCAGGAGCTTTCGCGGTGCGGTCGTGCTTTCTCCCGAAGCCGTCGGCGAGTTTTTGCTTTCGGACGTGATCTCGGCAGTTTCGGCCGACACCGTGCGCAAAGGCCGCAGCCCTCTGGCAGACAAATTAGGCAAACAAATTGCGGTCCCGGGCCTTACCGTCGTCGACAATGCGACCGCTGCCGGCGCCATCGGTTCGACCGCCTTCGATCGGGAAGGCGTGGCAACGTCGCGCTACACCATCATCGAGAACGGCGTGCTGCGCGGCTTCCTCTCGAACCACTACGAAGCGCTTGCGACCGCCAACGGTGCGGCATCGACCGGACACGCGGCCGGTGGCGCCGCTACGCTGCCGGCGATTGCGCCCCATCGCATCGAAGTCGACGCCGGCGATACGGCGCTGGCCGACTTGTGTGGCGGCGACGGTCCGGTGGTGTACGTCGGCCGCTTCTCCGGAAGCACCAACCCGGTCACCGGAGAGTTCTCCGGCGTGGTGAAGAACGGGTTCCTGGTGGAAGGAGCGCGGCGTAGCCCGATCAACGAAACGCTGATCGCCGGCAACTTGTTCGAGGCGCTGGGCGCGATCTCGGCGATTTCAAGCGAGCGACGTCTGATCGGCGGGCGCGAATTACTCCCGGCCATTCGCCTGGAGCAGATTTCGGTCACCGCCGGCTGAGATCACTTCGCGCTTTTCGGAAGGTAGCCGTAGGCGCCGAGTTTGATCCGGCTGGCAACCGGCAAGAACGGTTCGTCTCGCGTCGGACGCTCGGCTTGGCGGCAGGCGGTGGGGTAGTTCTCGAGCATCTCACGTAGGTTGCCGATCCACGCCGGCGCGGCCGGACCGGTGGAATACAAATCGCTCGCCTCCTGCGGGTCGGCGATCAAATCGTAGGCTTCGAACGCCGCCTGCTTGCCTGCCGAATTCATGACCAGCTTGTGGGTCGCGTCACTGACCGCATAGAGCGGCGGACGCCAATTGTCGTCGGTTCCTTCGGCCACCAGCCGCAGCGCAGCCGACGCCTCGGAAAAGCGCGGTGGCAGCGAATACGGCAGGCCGCCGCGTAGGGCCTTGGCGATCGAACGGCCCTGCATGCCAACGGGAAGCTTCAGTCCGACCAAATCGAGCAAGCTCGGCGCGACATCGATCAGTCCTACCGCAGTGTCGTAGCGCCGGCCCGCGCGCAGTCCCGGACCGCGCATCAGCAGAGGAACGCGAATCGATTCGTCGTAAAGGTGAGCCCCGGCCTGGCGCGCACCGTGTTCGAGGAATTCTTCGCCGTGGCTGGAGGTCACTACGAGGTAGGTTCTTCCCGGATCTGCGAGACTGTCGAGTTCGCCGACGAAATCCTTCATCGCATCGTCGAGGTAACGAATCTCGCGCTCGTAGCGCACCAGCGCACCTTCGTCGATCCGGCCGCCGGCATCGAGCCGTGGATCCTTGAAGTGTTCGAGGTAGCGGCGCGGCGGCACGAACGGTGGCAACGCCTGAGAGGTATGGACGAAGACGAAGAACGGCTCGTCGCGGTGTCGTTCGATCCACGCGCGGGCGCGAGAAAAGGTCTCGCTCGCCCACCCCTCGACGTCGTCGAGGCGCAGGCGGAAGTCTTCTCCGTAGGTGTCGAACCCTCGCGCAAATCCGAGTTCGGCGGCCAGGCCGGCGCCGTCGGTAAACGCCGCGGTAGCATAACCTGCGCGGGACAAAAGTGCGGCAAGCGTGTCCACCCCCTCGCCGAGACCGTGGGCGGCCGACGCGACGCCGTGCACCGAGGGGTACAACCCGGTAAGCAGCGTCATGTGAGACGGAATCGTCTCGACCGATTGTGCTAGCGCCCGGTCGAATACGATGCCTTGCTCGCCGAACAGACGATCGAGGAACGGCGTGACCGCGCGCGTCTCGCCGCAGCAGCTCATGCTGGCGGCTCGCAGGCCGTCGAGCGAGACAACGACGATCGACGGCTTCGCCGAAGGCGCGCGGTCGCTCAGCGCGGGCACCGACCAGACGACGTGGGGAGCCAAGCGGCTGCCCGCCTCGCGCGGTGCCGCCCGAAAGACAAAGCGCGCCCGCGCGCCCGCCAGTTCGCTCAAATCGACGCGCGCGTCGTACCAGCGGGGCTCGCTCTCGTCGGGAACGATCAGCCGCTCGAACAGTTGCTTGCGGCGACCGCTGGGCAGATCCCCCTCGAGGATCTCCGCCGACACGGTTACGGCGACTGGCGCCAAGCCGCGCCAGTCGTCTTCGTCGAGCGTGTATCCCAACTCCAACCAGCCACCAGTGGCGCCGACGTCGACCGGCTCCCTGACGTCCACGCGGTTGGCCCCGGCGGCGGCCCGCCCTGCCAACCCCGCCCGTTCGGCCGGGGCCCGGTTTCCGCTGAAGGCGCTGTGGGTGATGGTGAGGGGGGTGTCGACGGCATGGACGACAGCGCCGGATTCCGCAGACAGATCAGCCGCGGAGATGTCGGTGAGGACGAGCTCGGCTG
>CAZJCO010000039.1:5044-12934 GCA_964544375.1 uncultured Myxococcales bacterium | reverse complement strand
GTGGCGAGGTCCGAGCGCGGGCGCCCGTCGGGCGAGCCTCGGGAAGCGGTAGCAGGGCCAACAGCGCCGGCAGCAGGAAGACCGACAGCAGCATGGCGGCGAGGATGCCGATCGCGGCACTGGCGCCGAAGGCTCGGTAGACCGCGAGTTTGGTGAATACCAGGGAACCGAATCCGGCTGCCGTCGTCAGCGAAGTGACGACTACCGGTCGCCAAAGCGGCAACATCGTTTCCACGACCACCTGCTCCCGGTTGCTGCCGGAGCCGGTGTTTTCGAAATATCGGCCGAGAAGGTGAATGCCGTCGGCGCAGCCGATGGCGAGCAGCAGCGGCGGAATGATCGTACCGACGATGTAGATCGGTAGCCCGAGCGCGGCCTGGGCGCCCCAGGTCCAGAGGACCGACAGCACGACGATCAGCGAGGGGATGAACACGCCGCGGACCGTAAGCATTGCAAGCACCGTGGCGTAACAAACACTCGGCAGAAAAGAGAGCTGGCCGCTTCGAAACCAAGACAGCGTTACGACGACGGCCAAGGCGACGCCTGCGGTGATAGCAAACCGCTTCGGCGAAGCCGTCGGAAAGCAAAAGAACAAGACGACGATCACGACCATCAAGGCCAGTGGGATAAGCCGGGCCAAATCGGATTCCATCTGACGGCCAAAGACGGCCTCGGTCGCAGTGGTGCCGGCGAGAAAGATCTCGGTTCCCGGAATGTCGGTGCGCCTGGCCAGCTCCGCTACTTCTCGGTAGACCTCTACCGGATGCGGATAGGGCGAATCGGCTTCGTAGGCGTCGTGCGCCTGAACGATGATCACCGCGATCGAAGCGTCCCGCGAAATCAGACGGTCGAGAAAAACGTCGTTGGCAAACACCTTGCTGAGCGGGAACTGGCCGCACACGATGGCGGCGGTGGAATCAGATCAGCCGAGTGAACGCGTAGCCGAGAAGCGCCGAGCAGGCCGCGGCTGCGGGTAGGGTCGCCAGCCACGCGGCGACTACTTCGCCGGCCATCGACCAGCGGATGGTGCCACTAGCGCCGCCGATGCCGAAGATAGCGCCGGTCGAGACGTGCGTCGTCGAAACCGGCAGGCCCAGACGCGACGCGCCAACGACCAACAACGATGTTGCGAGGTTTCCCGAAGTGCCGTGACCGGCACTGATCGGCGTAATCTTGTGGGCGAGCGTTTCCGTAACCCTTCGCGCCTGAAGGATGCCGCCGAGCGCCATCACGCCGCCCACCGCGGTTGCCATTACTGCCAGCGGTATCGAACTCGTCGCTACCGCCAAGCCGACGATCTTGGGCGTATCGTTGAGGCCGCGGGCGAAGGATACCAGACTAGCACTAAGCACGTGAGTGAAGTCGAGTGCGCTTTGAGCGTCTAATCCTGCTACGCGTCCAAGGTAACGCCGGCGGCACTCGTCGCCGTCGCCCGCTGCCAGGCCGATTACCGGAACGGCTGCGGCGGCGCGAGCTCGTCCGAAGAGTTGCCCCGATACAGCCGGCGTGATCGGCACCCAAGTGCTGCCGATGCAGATGCACGACTCGCTGCGCACGCCGATTCGTCGACCCAGTGAGCGGCCGACCGTGAGCAGTGCGTATGCCAAGGCTACGGCCAGCAGCGGTCCGAGAGCCAGCGGCAGGGCGAAACTGCGACCGAGCGCGGCCAGGTCGAGCGCGGAGCCGGCTTGCACCCAGCCTGCCCCGACCAGTCCACCGACGATTGCGTGGGTCGTAGAGACCGGCATTCCCAAACGCGTTGCCAGTAGAACCGTGAGCGCAGCGCCGATCGCGACTGCTGCAAGAAAGGCCGGTGTGAGCAGTTCGGCCGCTACCAAGCCCTTCCCCGAGAACGTTCGAATCAGCGTCCCCGCGAGGAACACCGATGTGATCGAACCGAGGCCGGTGGCGGCGGTCGCCAGCGCGAGCCCCTGACGGTAGGAAAGCGTCGAAGACCCGACGAGCGTCGCGACACCCTTGGTGTTGTCGTTGGCGCCGTTGACGTAGGCCAACAGCAGTACCCCGATCAGGACGATCAAGGTCATGTTGCTTTGCGTTCCATCCGGGCGGCTCCTTAGTGGGATACGCCCGTGCCTAGCCGCGGTTACGCTCGGCCGACCGGTCTTCTGGTTGCGGCTTGGTCACTGGTGTATGGGTGAGCCGTTATGCTTCCGTTGCTCGAGGCTCGTGCCGCGCTCAGAGCAACCCTGCCTCATGTGGCTCTGGGGGAGTTTCCCACTCCGCTGCGCCGCCTGGAGCGTCTCGCCGAGCGCCTCGGCTTGTCTGAGTTGTACTTGAAGGACGATGGGCTAAGCGCCCAAATTTACGGCGGAAATAAGATCAGAAAACTGGAGTTCATTCTCTCTCGGGCAATACGCGAGGGCTATCGGGAAGTGCTCACCTTCGGCTACGCCGGCTCGAATCACGCCGCCGCGACGGCGCTGTACGCGCAAAAGCTCGGCCTGCGTAGCATCTCGATGCTGCTGCCCCAGCCCAACGCGAGCTATGTCCGGCGTAATCTTCTCGTCAGCCATGCCTGCGCGGCCGAATTGCACGAGCAACCGGATGTCCCGGCTCTTGCGGCCGCCACCTCCTACCAGTTGGCGCGGCATGGGCTGCAGACCGGGAAGCTGCCGATGGTGATTCGTGCCGGCGGGTCCTCGGACTTGGGGACGGTGGGATACGTCAATGCTGCCTACGAGCTGGCTCGGCAGATCGATGCCGGCCAATTACCGGCTCCCGACGTCATCTACGTCGCCTTCGGTTCGATGGGGACCGCCGTTGGATTGCTGATCGGTTTGCGCGCCCTCGGTTTGCGCTCGAGGGTGGTAGCGGTGCGCGTGGTTGCCCGTCGCATTGCCAACCGGCCCAAAGCGCGGCGGCTGTTTCTGCGCACGGTGGCGCTTCTTCGGCGCGCCGATCCGAGTTTTCCGGATTTGACGGCATCCGACATGGATCTGGAAATTCGCGAGAACTACCTTGGCCGCAAGTACGGTTTGTTTACCGAGCCCGGCGTGCACGCGGCGCGACTGATGCGCGAACTCGAGGGGGTGCCGGCCGACGGCACCTACACCGGCAAGACGCTGGCCGCGCTGGTTGCCGATGCCGAAGCCAAGGGCATCTGCCGCAGCCGCGTCCTGTTTTGGAACACCTACAACGGCCGCGACCTTGCGCCGTTGGTGACGGGCGTCGACTACCGTGAGATTCCGCCGCGCTTTCATCGCTATTTTGAGCAGTCTCCGCAGCCGCTCGATGCGCTGCTCTCCGCTGGGACGTCGCAGAACGCCCCGGAAGCAGCCCGCCCTACGGTTCGTCAATCAGTTGCGGAAAGTCGAGAAAGTACTTGAATTCGAAAGGCAACGTTCAATACTTGTTGGGCACATCGAGGCTCGGGGCGAGGCCCTAGGAGGTCGCATCATGGCGAAGTCTGCGGGAGAACACTTCGATACGATCGTCGTCGGTAGCGGTCCGGGCGGGGCGACCGTCGCGCGAGAGTTGGCACGGCGCGGCCAGCGCGTGCTAATTCTCGAGTGGGGCAACAAGTCGCCGGTCACCGGTCGCGCGCTGGAGTTTCTGGCGGCGGCCGGCATTCCCGGCAAGAGCCTCCTCATCACCAACCGCATGCTGGCGATGTTCCGCGGGATCACTACCGGCGGCAGCTCCCTGTTCTTCTACGCGACGGCTTTCGACCCACCGCTGGATCTGTTTCGCAGTTACGGCGTTGATCTTTCGGCCGAAGTCGAAGAGGCCAAGCAAGAGCTCCCGATCGCTCCCCTGGCCGACGATCTGGTCGGGCCGATGGCTCAGCGCACCATGGCGAGCGCGCGCGACTGCGGCTACGACTGGCAAAAGTTGCCCAAGTTCGTCTATCAAGACCGCTGCCGCAGCGGCTGCTGGCGCTGCAACTACGGCTGCCCCTTCGGCGCCAAATGGAGCGCGCGTATGTTCGTCGACGAAGCCCTGTCGCTGGGGGCCACACTACGCACCGGCTGCAAGGTCGAACGCGCGATCGTCGAAGGCAATACGGCGACGGGCGTGGTTTACAAGCACCGGGGGCGCCGCAGCGAAGTCTTCGCCGACCGAGTCGTGGTTTCGGCCGGCGGGATTGGTTCGCCGATGATCCTTCGCGCCAGCGGTCTGATCGGAGCCGGCTACCGCTTTTTCTTCGATCCGCTGATCTCCGTGATGGGGACCGTCGACGATCTCGAAGGCGGCAACGAGTTCCCGATGGCAGCGGGAATGATGATGGAAGACGAAGGCTATCTGATGACCGACATGACGATCCCGACGCTTCTCTACCTCGGTTTTACCGCCGAAGTCTTCCGCCTGAACAAGCTCGGTGCGCACGCGCGAACCTTGCAGATCATGATCAAGGCAAAGGATTCTCTCGGCGGTCGCCTGACCGAGCGTGGGGGTCTGCGCAAGCGCCTAGCGCGCGAAGACGAGGCCAAACTGCTCAACGGATACGAGCGTGCCAAACAGATCCTCACCCGGGCCGGTGCGCGCGACATCTTCAAGAGCTGGTATGTGGCCACGCACCCGGGAGCGACGGTGAAGATCGGCGAACTGGTGGACAGTAATTTGCAGACCGAGATCGACGGCCTTTACGTCTGCGACTGTTCGGTGGTGCCCGAGGCCTGGGGGATGCCTCCGACGCTCAGCCTGATCAGCTTGGGCAAACGTTTGGCCAAGCACTTGTCGGCCGCGCAGGAGCCGCAGGTCGAACTCGCGGCAGCGACGCCCGCCGCGGCTGCCGGCGCGAGCTAAAGCGAAACGCCGACCAGCTTCTCGGTCGGAGGACGGAAGCGGCTACGCGGCCACGCAGCGGCTTCGTCGAGCAACGCCAGCATCTGCGGCTTGTCGTTGGGAACGCGCCCGTGGACGTCGAGAAAGTTCGAGACGTGATCGGAGAGAAGCGTCGTGGGTCCTTCGAGTTTCTCGACGAGCAAGCGCGTTTCGGCCAGGGCATCGTATGCCGAAAGCAGCTCGTACGCTCCCTGCTTCCAGCGATCGTGCCACTCGGTTCCCGGCTGAGGAACGAAGGTTCTCAGCCGTACGAAGTCGGGCGGCGCGGCGTTGAGCACCTCGGCGCTACCCATGGCGTGATCGCTGGAGCGCTCGCGTCCGGCAACGCCGACCATCAGATAAACCGACAATTCGATGCCCGCCCGCTTGACGTGGGCGAAGGCGTCGACCGCCTCTTGCGGGGTGACGCCTTTGTGGATGGCCTCGAGCGTCGCGGCGTCGCCCGATTCGAGTCCCGAGTGGATTCGGGTAATGCCCGCGCTCGCGATGCGCCGCCAGTCGTCAAGGCTCTTCTTCACCAAAAACTTGGCCGAGCCGTACATCGTGATGCGTTCGAGCCGAGGGAACCGCTGCTGCGCGGCTTCGCCGATCGTGATCAGCTTGTCGGCCGGTAGCACCGCCGTATTGCCGTCGGCCAAAAAAATCGTTCGTACGCGCTCTGCGCCATGCACAGCGACGGCAAGGTCGAAGTCTTCGATGATCTGCTCGATCGGCCGCACCCGGAACTTACGGTCTTTGTACATGGAGCAGAAGGCGCACTTGTTGTGTGGACAAGCCAATGTGGCCTGGACGATCAACGAGCGGGCCTCGCTGGGAGGCCGGTATACCATCCCTTCGTATCGCAATGCCGGACTATTCTACGATGACGCGCTTGGGATGCCAGTGCCCCGCCAGCGACAATCGCCCGCTGGGCTGCAAGTCCGTCGCGTCTCGGCTAGGGGCGGGCGCGTCAGCTCAAACTCCACCAGTTGCGCAAGATGGTCGCTCGGGCCGCCGTCGACGACGCGGCAACTGGTGAACCGTATGGCGTTGGTCGCCAAGACATGATCGATTCCCCACACCGGAAGCCAGCGTGGCCAGGTAAGATGCAGGCCGCGTCCTGCCGACCGGTGCGCTTGGTGGAGGCCGTCGATGCGCAGCGTGTCGGCGTAGTGCGGTGCATTGAAGTCACCTGCCAGAATCATCGGGTCGGACAAATGCGGTTTGGTCCATCGTCGCAGCCGCGATCCTTCCTCGAGATGCCAGCGGCTGCTCCAAGCAAGTCCGGCGAGCGCTTTGACGAAACCGTTTTCCATCCAGACCGGTTTGGTTGCGTGCACGTTGACGATCCATAAGCGCCGGCCTCTGATCGACGGGCGAATGGCGAAGCTTCGGTATCCGGTGATTGCGGCTTCTAGCGCGACGCCGACATCTTGGTCTAGTAGCGTCTTGCGAACGCCGGTGATCGAAGCGTACACGCCCGTACTCTTGCGTTCTTGCGGTGGCGGCGGGTCTACGGAGTAGAATTCGAAGTCCGAAAACGTACGACGCAAAGGCTCTCGCCGGTTCAGACGGATTTCTTGAAGGACCAAGATGTCGATCCGCTCTCGATCCACCAGCCGGCGGAGCGCGTCGAGCACGTCCCGGCTGTTGTGTGTGTTGAGCGATAGCAGTCTCAAGACGGCGGGCGAGCCGCCATCGTCTGGCAATGCTTGCTGTGGCGGCGGGCTCGTACGGAAACTGTGTCCACCCCAGCCCAGCGTGAATACGAGCGGCGCCGTAATCAGTGCGGCGGCCGCAGCGCGCTGCCAGCCGCGCTGCAACGCATTTGTTGCGCAGAGCGTGAGGCCGATGGCGAGGTACGCGAGCCTCGGCGGGTACACCAGCAGCATACCGGTGCGCCAGGCATCGAGATGCAGGTAGGGAGCGATAGCGCTGATTGCGAGCAAGAGGAGTATGCCGCGCTGCATAGACGTCTGCTGAACGAACGAAAGTTCGTTTGGATGCAAGGTCCCGCGTTACATCACGTCGAGAACCAGGCTCGTGGCGCCGACGCTCGGAACGAACTGATTTCCCCCGCCGGCGTCGCCGCCCGCTACGCTGGAGAATCCGCCGCTGGCCGAGCCGTAGGTCATGATCGTGAAGCTTGATCCCAACGTCGGGACGTACCCGCCGCTGCGATCGATGCTCAGCGTTCCCGCCAGGCTTGCGCCTCCGGTAACGGCAACCAGACCGTTGTTGCCGGCACCGGCGACCTCTACGGTGAACGTGCCGCTCGGACTCTGCGTGAAGCCGTTGAGCGCGGTGACTCCCACGCCCGCGCGGGCATCCATCGTGCCGTTGTTCGTCCAAGTTCCCTGTAGTTGCAGGTCGCCGCCCGAGGCGCGCAGGGTGCCCTGGTTGTCCCAGTTGGAGCCTCTGACGGTGATCCGTCCAGCGGCATCCGAGTCGATGGTGCCCTGGTTGATCAAGCCGCCGCCGGAGCTTCCGACGTTCCCCGTGCCGCCACGAATCGTGATCGTCGAGGCGATGCGCAGGGTGGTGCCGCCCACTACGCTGATCGATCCGGTGCCCGAAGCGAAGATGACTTCGCCGCTTCCAGTAAACGGATTCTCGCCGCCGCCGCGGAACTCGATGTTTGCGCCGTTGCCGAGCGAGGCGCTGCCGTTGAGCACCAGGCCGCTCAAGATCCGCACGAAGGAACTCGTCGCCGTCAGGTTCATTCCCGAGTCCATCGTTACGCCGTCGAGCCAGCCGCCCGAGTTGGTGAAGACCAGCTCCGAGCCGCCGGTCCCCGTGACCGTGCCGCCCAGGATCGTGCCGCCCTTGAGGTTCCAGCTGCCGGTGGTGGCGTCGAGCAGCAGGTCGGCCGAGTTGTCGAAGGTGCCGGTGAGGTTCACCGTGCCGCCCGAGCGGTTGAAGGTTCCCAGAGCGGCCAGGGAGAAGTTGCCGCCCAGGTTCACCGTCGAGTTGGTCGAGGCAATCGTACCCTGATTCGTCCAGGTGCCCTCGAGGGTGAGCGTGTTGCCGCCGGTGACGTCGATCGTCGAGTTGTTCGTCCAAGTTCCCTGTAGTTGCAGGTCGCCGCCCGAGGCGCGCAGGGTG
>CAZJCO010000039.1:0-4944 GCA_964544375.1 uncultured Myxococcales bacterium | reverse complement strand
GGTTCATTCCCGAGTCCATCGTTACGCCGTCGAGCCAGCCGCCCGAGTTGGTGAACAGAACCCCACCCGCGCCGCCGCTTCCGGCAGGCACCGTCGCATCCTTGAGCGTGCCCCCGGCGATGCGCAAGGTCCCAGCAACGTCCATGTCGTTACGCACCGTGAGCGTTCCGCCGGTCAGGTCGAACGACTCGGTCGTCGTGACGCTTTCGGCGCTGCCGTTTCCTTGGTTGTCGTGAATGACCGTGATCGAGCCGCCGGCATTGATCGTAACGGCGTCGCAGAGGTCGGGTAGGCGATCTCCGGTCCAGTTCAGTGGGTCGTGCCACGAAACGCCGTCTCCGCCGCCGTCCCACGCCAAGGGGGTGCCGTCGGCCTTGCAGTCGAGCGTTACGTTGAGCCCGACGGCGCGCTGCAGAACGCGGAGGGCGTCGGTGGCCGTGGTCGATCCGGACTGGTCGCTGTCGCAGACACAGGGAAGACAAGAGGCCGAGCCGACCGCTGCCTTGAGCGAACCGAGGGCATCGGTGGCGGCAATATTACCGTCGTGGTTGAAGTCGCCACAGATTCCCTGGGCCGCGACGCCCGCGGTCCCGGTGTCCGCACCCTCTGCCGGCGGCAACTCGAGGAGAAAGATTCCTTGGGCGGAGTCCCCCGCGCGGTCTCGAGTTCGCGCGCGAAAAGCGACGCGGCCGCTTGGACTGAGCGCCGGCAGATCGAGCGATGCCAGGCGCGCTCCCGTGCCGCCGGCTACGCGCGCTCCTGCGGCGACCACTCGGCGCAGGCCGCCTTGCGCCGATTTCAAATATATTGCCGTCATTCGCCGGCCTTTTGCTCCTTGCGTGCCGATTCTTAGCGCTCTGCGGTTGCTGCGGCGCGTTCTGATCCGCACCGTGATGAGCGTGTCACCGCCGTTACGCAGCAGCGCCGAAAGAATCTTCGATACGCGGAAGGCGCCGGGTAAACGGCGTCCGCGGCGAAGCACTTCGGAAGCGGGGGATGCCGGACAGGCCTCCGGCGGGCAGGAAAAAACGGCCTGTGTTGCGCGGCCCCGGGACGAGGCTTCGGCGACCACGTTTGCGGCAAAGACGGCGATGCCGCCGGCTTCGATCGAAAGCGGTCCGAAGAACGACTGGTAAATCGAACTGGCTTTACCGAGCGCCGCGGGTTCGCCCGTCAGGGCAAGAGTCGCGATCTCACCGTTATTGGCGCGGCGGAAGACGCCTTCACGGGTCGAGGGGGCGGCGCTGCTGCAATCGGCAGCGACGCTGGCGCGAAAGACGATACCGAACGGACTAGCCGCCAGGACATCGTCGAGGCGGCAGAGACGAAGCGTCGGACGGTCGGGTATCGCCTCGCCCGAGCGCAGCAGCGTCTCGAGCCCGATGGCGCCCGCGTGGCAACTGCCGTCACCTGGCCGGCAACGAAGGATTGCCTCTCCCCCGCTGCCGGAAGCCGAAGCACGGTTCGCCGGCACCGGCGCACCCGAGGGTGCCAGGGAAGTCCAGAAGATGAGTGATCCGTCGTCCACGAGCGTCGGCGCGCCGAGACTCGCAATCACGTCGCCGTCGGCCGTGCTGTCTCCACTTGTGGCAACCGTGAACGGCGGATCGCCACCTAGGACGAGAAGAATCTCGCTCGATGCACCGCCGTCGGCGGTTGCGCGCCAAGCGACGTCGCCCCGAGCGTTGGTCGAAACCGCCCCCAGTCCGGCTGCCCGCTCCCCCACAAGAACCGTGTCTTCATCGGGGGCGCTGGAGTAGACAGCTGGTTGCGACGTTTCGGATCCGCCCAGTGCGGCCGGAAAGGCGACGAACGATTCCGCGGCATCGCCGACGCTGGGGTGGCCGAAGCGCTTCAAGTGCCCGCCCGCGACGATGTCGCCGGAGCCGGCCACGCGGACGACCGGTTGCTTGCCCTCAGCGAGCGGCGGCCGAACGGCGATCAGCAACGCGGCCGCAACGCCGAGGCCGATGGCGGCTAGGCGTCGGTGGCGCAGCCGGCCATGGATCATCGAGAAAACGCTTGGCTGTCGAGCTGATTTCATCGGATTCCCCCGAGCGTCGTTTTCGCGGACGGTGCTTTCGTACGGGCGAATCCTAGAACGTTCAGCTCCCTTCGGCAAAGAGTTTTCCCGCTGCCGCGCGCTGCGCTACGGTTTGGCCTGGCAGTGGCGTTTCAAAGCGCCGCCTGTCACGCGCTTGGATCGAAATACGGGTCCGCGTCGCGCGCGGCCGTGGCAGCTTGCGTTCGGCCGTAGGTCGCCCGGAAGACCTCGACCATTTCGTCGAAGGGAAGTTCGACGTAGGCGCCGCGATCACGAACGTATTCCATGTGGCGGCGTCCGCCGGTGTCGAACTCGTGGAAGATGGCGTCCGTGCGACCGTCGAACTCGAGCGGCCGCACGCCGAAGCGCTCGCACAGTTCCAGATTGAAGGTCGGGGTCGCCTTGAGCCAACGACCGTCGAGAAAGAGCTCGGTATAACCGTGGAATACGAAGACGTCGGTTCCCATGTGCTCGCGCAGTTGCGGGCTGGTCAGGTGATTGCGAACGTCGGCGAAGCGAAGCCGCGCCGGAATGCCCAGCGCTCGAGCGCTTGCCGCCAGCAGGGTAGCTTTGGGAATGCAGAACGCTTCGCTGCGCCCAACCACCTTGCTGGCGCGGAAGGCGTCACGATCGGCCGTTACGGAATACGGATTGTAGCGCAGGCCGTCGCGAACGGCATAGAACAGGCCAACGGCGCGTTCGCGATCGTTCGTCGCGTCTTGCGTCGCACGCCTTGCGTAATCGACGATGACCGGAGAATCCGAGTCGACGAAGAACGTCGGTTGAAGACAATCGTTGATGTTTTCCGGATCTAGCGACATCGCTCTCTTCTGAGCCATTATCCGGGTTCTTGCAAGACGATGCGGTTTGCGGCGCCGGGCGGGCGCTGGCCCTGCCCCAGCCCCTACCGTTGTGCGCGAGCCGCTTACGTGGCAGAAAAGCGTCGAGGTCACGATGACGGAACTCCTTTCCCTCGCCATTGCCGGCGCCGCCGGAACCGTGTCCCGTTATGTCGTAAGCGGCTGGGCCTATCGTCTGCTGGGCGAACGTTTTGCGTTCGGCACCCTCGCCGTCAACGTGGTCGGGTGTTTTCTGCTGGCGCTGGTGATGCAGGTCGCCCTGGTTAGCGACGCCGTTCCGCGGTCCCTGCGTTTGGCGCTCACGGTGGGATTTCTCGGGGCCTTTACGACGTTTTCGACTTTCGGCTACGAAACTTTGCGATATTTGGAAGACGGCGCATGGCTGCTGGCGACCGCCAACGTAGCGGCGAACCTGATCGTCGGTTTGTCGGCATGTTGGGCCGGTCTGCTTGCGGCGAACGCCTTGACGGGAGGAGTGTGATGCGGGTTCTCGAAGGAGAGCAGGTTCTCATGCGCGTTTTCGTCGGCGAAGCCGACAAATACGACGGACGGCCCTTGTATCAAGTGCTGGTCGAGATGCTGCGTGAAGAGAAGATCGCAGGCGCTACCGTCCTGCGGGGCATTACCGGGTTCGGCGCGAAGAGTCATCTCCATACGGCAAATTTGCTGCGGCTTAGTCAAGATCTGCCGATCGTCATCGAGGTGGTCGATACGCGAGAGAACATCGACCGCGTGCTGCCACGCATCGATACGATGTGTGAGGAAGGTCTCGTAACCCTGGAGGCGGCGCACGTGCTACGGTACGCGCCCGGCGGCTCGATTCGCGGGGGACGCTGATGTTGGATCCGACCTATCCCTATTACCTTGCCAATCAGGCGGTTGCCCCGAACGCCGACCTGGAAGTTCGCGACAAGTATAGCGGCGAAGTGGCGACATGTGTCGCGCTCGCCGATTCGGGGGCGATCGACCGCGCCATCGCCGAAGCCGCGGAAGCGGCCGGTCCGATGCGAGAGATGGCCGCCTATGAACGGCAGGCCGTGCTGTCCCATTGTGTCCGTCGATTCGAGGAACGCGCCGAGCAACTCGCGCTGGCACTTTGCATCGAAGCGGGCAAGCCGATTCGCGACGCCCGCGGCGAGGTAACGCGGCTGATCGACACGTTCCGCATTGCGGCCGAAGAGTCCGTGCGGATCTACGGCGAACTGATGCCGCTCGACATCAGTCCGCGTGCGCGGGGCTACAGCGGCGCTTGGAAACGCGTGCCGATCGGCCCCTGTTCGTTCATTTCGCCGTTCAACTTTCCGCTCAACTTGGCCGCGCACAAGATTGCGCCGGCACTGGCGGCGGGCTGTCCGTTCGTGCTCAAGCCGGCCAGTCTGACGCCGGTAGGAGCACTGTTGATCGGCGAGGTGCTGGCCGAGACCGACCTGCCCAAAGGGGCGTTTTCGATCCTGCCGTGCCGGCGAGACGGTGCCGACTCCTTGACGACGGACGAGCGACTCAAGTTGTTGAGTTTTACCGGCTCGCCGGAAGTCGGATGGAAGCTCAAAGCACGAGCCGGCAAGAAAAAAGTCGTACTGGAACTCGGCGGCAACGCCGCCGTCGTCGTCGACGAGGACGCCGAGCTTGTCGATGCCGTCGCGCGCATCGTCTTCGGGGCTTTCTACCAGTCCGGTCAGAGCTGCATCGGGGTGCAGCGAATCCTGGTTCACGACCGCGTTTACGACGCCTTCCGAGAGCAGTTGGTTGCGGCAACCAAGGCGCTCGTCGCGGGCGATCCGAAAGACGAATCGACCTTCCTCGGGCCGATGATCAGCGAGGGCGAGGCCGTGCGCCTGGCCTCTTGGATCGAAAGTGCCGTTGCCGCGGGCGGGCGGCTGCTGTGCGGAGGCGGCCGCGAGGGTGCGATGCTCGAGGCGACACTGCTCGAGGACGTACCCTCGCACGAGCCGGTCTGGGCTTCGGAGGCCTTTGTCGAAGTCATAGTGTTGGCCCACGTGACCGTGCCGCAAACCTCGACGACGCCCGTGTTGCGAGCAC
>CAZJCO010000038.1:0-13002 GCA_964544375.1 uncultured Myxococcales bacterium | reverse complement strand
TGAGAAGATACCCGCGAAAACCCCCATGCGGGGGGGCGCTCATGTTGGCTCTCGTGCTGGCTGCCGCCGGTGCTCGCGCGCAGGTAGTGCCCGCTTCGAGGACCTACCGGGTTGAACTCGCGTGGACGGCGACGCTCGATCCGTCGGGCTATCGAGTCTACTACAGCGTGGCTGGCGCGACGTTCGGCTTGCTGCAGGATGTCGGCCTGGTGGCGCCGGATGCGAGCGGCGCCGTGCGATTCGTTCCCGCCCATCTTTTCGACATTGGGCCAACCGTGACCTTCCGAGTCGCGGCCTACGACAGCAGTGGGAAAGAAGGACCGCCGTCAAACGAGTTGACGCTGGATTACGCGACGGTCGCTTCTCTGATCGATTCCGACGGCGACGGTCTCACGAACGCGGAAGAAGACCGAGATCTCGACCAGACGGTCGATGCCGATGAGAGCGACCCCTACTTGGCGGATACCGATCAGGATGGCCTGAACGATGGCGAGGAACGTTCTTACGGAAGTAATCCGCGGTCTGGAGATAGCGACGGAGACGGGATCGGTGACGCGGCAGACAACTGCATCATCGCCAGCAACCCGCAGCAGGCCGACGGCGACGCCGACGGATGGGGAGACCCCTGCGATAACTGCGCCGCGCGCTACAACCCCGACCAATTGAACTCGGACTCAGCGGGCGGCGGCGACCTGTGCGATTCCTGCGCCTTAGACTCCGCTGACCTGTGCGATCTTGGCGTTTCAGGAAGCGTATCCGTCGACTCCTCCGGCGGAAGCTTGCTGACGCCAGCGGGCAATCTGCGCCTCGATATTCCCGGTGGTGCTCTTGCGGGTCCGACGAGTGTTTCTGCGACTTCCGTACCAGCGAATGCAGCCGTGGGAATGAGTGGCATGCTCCTCGTGACCGACTTCACCCCGCTTGGGCGTAGCCTTAGCCAAGCGGCAACGGTTACGTTCTCTTGGAGCGATGCCAACGGCGACGGACTTGTCGATGGCGTGGCGGGTCCGGTGCGCGAGGCGGACTTGCGCGTCTGGTTCGACGATGCGGAACTGGCAGGCCCATGTTCGGCGCCAACGTATCAGGCTCCGGTCTGTTCTTCCGCCTGCTGCGATCCTCTTGGGAACCGGTGGACGCTGCAGATTCCACGTTTTGGAAGTCTGCTGATCGGTAGCGAGAACTGCGGCAACGGCGTTGTCGGACCTTCCGAGGACTGCGACGATGGCAATACCGTCGGCGGCGACTGTTGTTCTGCCAACTGTCGCTTTGAAGCTCCGGGCAGCCCTTGCGATGATCAGGACAGTTGTACGCTGGGGGACGCCTGCTATTGGGGCGAGTGTGTGAGCGGTTATGCGCGCGAGTTACGAGCGACCAAGACGCGCACGGTAGTGAAGAGCGGTTCGTCGAACGATACGCTCGTCGTTCGGGCTCGTTTTGCCGCCCGAGACATCGCGTCGAAGCCGACGAGCGTGGGGATGACCGTTCAGGTTCTCGATCGCAATCTGCTGCCTCTGTTTGAGGGCTTCGTGCCTGCCGAGGGGTTCGCGAACGTTCGAGGAAAAGCCAACCAGTTCAAGTTCAAGGCGAATCGGATGCCGGTCAGCACAGCCAACGGTCTCAAGAAGATCGTCGTCAAACGCAACACGGAAAAGAACGTGGGCATGCTGAAGGCCGTCGCCAAGGAAACGGATCTCCCGGCGCCGATTCTTGCGTACGACCTGTCGTTGCTGGTCTTCTTCGGCCGAGCCGAAAACGGTGAGTGCCTGGAAGCTTATCACTTGGCGTGTCGGCGTGACGGCGTTCGCGGTCGCTGCGAAGGACCTCGCTGACGCCAGGCTTCTTTCTCGCCCGCAGACTCGTGTATTCTGGACTCGGCGTGACGCTGCTCTTCGAGTCCGCGGCGACGACCTCGGCAGCATTGCGCACAGAGCGATGAACCGTGTACGTCTTATCGCGATGCTCTTTTTGGTGTGTGCCTTGGGCTGCACGCGTCCGGCGCGTACCGAGAATCTGATTTTGATCGTCATCGATACGCTACGTGCCGATCATCTGGGAGCCTACGGATATCCGCTCGACACCAGTCCCTCGCTCGACCGGTTGGCGCGCGAAGGGGTGTTGTTCGCCGACGCCGTGGCTCAGGCGCCATGGACGCGTCCCTCGGTGGCGACCATGTTGACCGGGTTATACCCGCCGACGCATGGGGTGACCTGCAAACACTTCAACCGACCCGAGGCCGACTGCGATGTGTTGCCTGAGAGCGTTTCGACTCTTGCCGAACTGCTGTCTCGCCGCGGCTTGGCGACGGCCGGCATTGTCGCCAACATCCAAGTGGACGAGACCTTCGGGTTCGCGCAGGGCTTCGATAGCTACCGCAACGTGTTCGATGACCTGGCCGCTTCCGATTCCACCTGGCGCGAGCACTGGCACGAGTTCAAGTGGGTCAACCACACGACCGAGGCGGTTACCCGTGCGGCGTCGCGGTTTCTCGAAAAGCAATCCTCGCGGCGGCCGTTCTTCCTGTATTTGCACTATCTCGACCCGCACGAGCCCTACGCTCCGCCGGCACCCTACGACACGATGTTTTCGGCGGAACATTACGACTCGCCGCAACAGCCGATTCGCGAGGATCTGGCCCTCTACGACGGCGAGATCCGCATGGTCGATGACGCCATCGGCCGCTTGCGCCGTGTTCTCGAGCAGGCGTCGCTCGACGGCAGCACCGGGATCATCGTGACTTCCGACCACGGCGAAGCCTTCGGCGAACACGGCCCGCTCGACCGGCGTCACGGCCTTACGCTCTACGAAGACCAACTGCGCGTGCCGCTGGTCGCGATGCTGCCGGGAGTAACCAGCGCCGCAACCCGGGTGAACGCACCCGTGCGCCTGCTCGACTTGGCGTCGACGGTGCTCGATCTTTTTGGCCTGGAGGCGCCCAGCGCGATGCAGGGAAGATCGCTGCTGCCGGCGCTTCGTGGACGACCGCTGGCGCCTCGCGGTTCGCTTGCCGGCTGGGGTTACAACCCGCTGGTCGCCTACCGCGACCCTCCTTGGAAGCTCATTCGTGACGAGCGCAGCGGGCGCGTCGAACTCTACGACGTCCAAAACGATGCGGGGGAGCGCCGGGAGCTATCGGTCGAGCAGCCGCAGCTGCGGATGTTGCTCGCCACCCAGCTCGACGAGCAACTCGATGCCGCTCGTCGGGCGGCTCGCGGGTTCCCGCGCGCATCGGGTGCGGTGCCTCTGGACGAAGACAAAGCGCGCGGCCTGCGTGCGCTGGGCTACGTCGACTGACTCAGACCGAATTCTTGCTTTTCGGGCTGGTTCCAGCTGGGACTCTCGCGTACACAGTTGGTCCACCGGCAACCAGAAAGGCATGAGACAGAGCGACTACATCGAACGGCTGAGCCGCTGGTTCGCGCGGGTCGGAGTGTGGGCTTTCGACCACCGGTGGACCGTTCTGGCGGGCTGCCTGGCGCTGATCGTTGCCTGCGCCGGCATCGCGACGACGATCCGCATCGATAACAGCTTCGAGGCCTACTTCGACCGCGGGGACCGTTTCTATCGCGCGTATCTGCAGTTTCGCGACGACTTCGGCTCCGATGAGGTCTCCTACATCGTCTATGAAGCTCCCGGCTTGCCGCATGGGCCTTGGAACCTCGAGGTGATGCGGAAGATCGCCAATCTGACGGAGGAAATCGAACTCCAGGCGCCTTTCGTAAAGGAAGTCACGAGCATTGCCAATGTCGAGTTCCTCGATCCGGTGCCCGATGGCATCGAAGTCACCAAACTGATCGACGACTTCCCCGAGCGTCAGGAAGATCTGCTCGCCTTTCGCGATAAGCTGCTGGCCAAACGAATCTACGTCGGCGGTCTTGCCTCGGGCGACGGTCGCCACGGCGCAATCATGGTCGAAATGGAGAAGTCGAGCGTCGACCCGCCGGAGGAGATCCGGATCGATCCCGACAAAGGCAACGCGATCGACAACCTATACCCGCAGGCGACTTACGATGTCATCGAACGTCTGCTCGCCAAGCCGGAATACGACGGCATCGTGTTCCACCACACCGGCGACGTTCCTCTCAATGCGGTAGTCAATCGGATCACGGCGCAGGAAAGCACGAGACTCGGGATCATGTGCTTCGTCGTCGTCGGCTTTCTGCTGGCCTTGTTCATCCGCCGGCCGATCGGCGTGATCGGTCCGTTGGCGGTTGTCTCGCTTGCGGTGCTGCTGACGGTGGGCTTCGTTGCGCTGCTCGGCTGGAACCTCGACCAGATGTTCGGGATGATGCCGGCCTTGCTGATTGCCGTCGGAGTTGCCGACTCGGTTCACATCATCTCGGAGTTCCGCGTGTTTCACGCCGAACTCGGAGATCGCCGAGAGGCGATTCGGCGAACGATCTACCTGGTGGGCACTCCCTGTCTCTTGACCAGCCTGACCACCGCCGCCGGCTTCGCCTCGATGTCGGTATCGCCGATCAAGGCGCTGGCGCACTTCGGGGCGTACAGCGCGGCGGGCGTGATAGCGGCCTTCTTTCTCACCGTGACCGTGTTGATCGTATTCCTCGCCCTGGGACGCCGCGGCAGCGGCCGCGGTGGTGACGAGGGCGAGATTCTGCGCGCCAAGGGCGGCCAGCTGTTTCAGGGTATGCTCAACGCGGTCAGCAGCTTTGACCTACGGTTCCGCTGGGCGATCATCGCTTTCGCCGGCATCGTCTTCGTCGTGTCCCTGGCCGGGATCACGCGGCTGCGGGTCGAGTCGAACTTCCTCAACGAATTCGGAAAAGACGTGCCGATTCGTGATACGACGTCCTACGTCGACCGCGTCATGGGAGGCACGCTGACTTTCAGCTACCTGATCGAAACGGATCAAGAGGGGGGTGTGAAAGATCCCGCCGTAATGCGCGAGGTCGAGCGGCTTCAGGCCGAAGCAGAGCGCCACGGCGGCATCGTTCGCAAGACCTATTCGATCGTCGACTTCATCAAGGACATCAACCAGACCTTTCACGAGGGCGATCCCGCGTTTCACGTGCTGCCGGACAACCGCAACTTGATCGCCCAGTACCTGTTGCTCTACGAGATGTCGGGCGGCGAGGAAGCCGAGGAGTACGTATCGACGGACTATTCGCGCACGCGGCTGGAAATCCGCACGACGATGGCCAGTTCGACCGAAATGGCGCGTCTGGTCGAGCACCTGCAGGGCTATCTTGCCGAGCATCCCTTTGCTGCCTCGCGGCCGAGTCTGACCGGGATGGGGGCTCTTTGGCTCAAGCTGATGGACTACATCACGAAGAGCCAGATCGTCGGCTTCTTGCTGGCCTTCGTGGCGATCGCGATCATGATGTGCCTGTTGTTTCGGTCTGTGCGTACCGGCCTACTGGCGATGGCGCCGAACCTGGCGCCGGTGATTCTCACGCTCGGCGGCATGGGTTGGACAGGCGTCCCACTCGACTACGTACGGCTGTTGATTGCGCCGGTCGCCATCGGTATCGCAGTCGACGACACGATTCACCACGTGACCCGTTTCCGACACGAGTTTCTGCGTTGCGGGAGTTATGAAAAGGCGCTTCGTGCCTCGATGCTCGACGTCGGCCGCGCGCTCCTGATCACCTCGTTGGTACTGGTCGCCGGCTTCCTGGTATTCGTGTTTTCTGTGATGGATAGCCAGGCCAGCTTCGGGCTGCTGCTGTCGACGACCATCGTCATGGCCCTGGTTGCCGACTTCTTCTTGATGCCGGCCCTGATGCTGACGATCAAGCCCTTCGGCCCGGAAAAATGAAGAAGACGGCGGCAAGCCTTGTCTTGAGAGCGGTGCTGAGCCATAAATAACGACTAGGAAGTCCGATTTTGCCACTGAGCTAGCATGCTCCCGTGAACGGGGACCGGGCCTTTGACGAGGACGCATGCACTGGAAAGGAGTGCTGCATGCTCTTAGGAGGCTGCGACGTCGGTTCCACAACCGGCAAGGCCGTCATTTTGGACGGCGAACGGGTGTTGTCATCGAACATCACCCCGTCGACGGTTAATCCCGTCAAAACAGCGCAAATGGCAATGGAGGCGGCCCTCAATGACGCGGGTCTCTCCGCCGTCGACGAACTCGACTACGTCGTCGGTACCGGCTACGGCCGGCTCAAAGTGCCGTTCGCCAACGACAATGTTTCCGAGATTACTTGTCACGCCCGCGGTGCGCACTGGTTGAATCCGGAAGTCCGCACGGTCGTCGACATCGGTGGCCAAGATTGCAAGGTCATCTCGCTCGACGAGAGCGGCAAGGTCGTCGAGTTTGCCATGAACGATCGCTGCGCTGCCGGCACCGGCCGCTTCTTCGAAGCGATGGCGCGCGTCCTCGATTGCGGTCTCGAAGGCATCTCCGCGCTCGAAAACCAAGGTAGCGACGCGGCGACGATTTCCAGCCAGTGCAGTGTATTCGCCGAGTCCGAAGTGATTACCTTGATCAACGAAGGTGTCGGGCTTCCCAACCTGATCGCCGGAATCAACATGGCGGTGGCCAATCGCCTGTATGCGATGGTGCGTCGTGTCGGCCTGGTCGAAAAGCTTGTGCTGACCGGCGGCTGCTCGAAGAACCAGGGGCTTGCCAAGGCGCTGGAATCCAAGGTCGGCATTTCGGTTTCGACGCTACCGCAAGACCCGCAGATAGCCGGTGCCGTTGGTGCCGCGCTGATCGCAAGAGACAAAGCCGCCTCGAACGGCAGCGGCAACTAAGGGAGGCCGAGCGATGGGAACGACACTCGAGTCAAAAGCGTTCGCGGAATTCGCCCAGGCGACTTCGGCGATTCGAAACCCCGCACTCGACAAGTGGATTGCCGAGGGAGGCAAGGTCGTTGGCCATTTTTGCTCACACGTTCCGGGGGAAATGCTGACCGCCGCCGGCGTTCTGCCGTTTCGTATGCGCGGCACCGGCAGCGACGGCACCGAGTTGGCCGACGCCTATTTTACGAACATCAACTGCAGCTTCATTCGCCACACGTTCAATCAGGCGATGCGGGGAGAATACGAGTTCCTCGACGGCTTGATCTGCGTTAGCAGTTGCGACCATGTCCGCCGTGTCTACGACAACTGGAAGCGCCAGATGGACACGCCGTTTGTGAGCATCATGGCGCTTCCCAAGAAGGTCGGCGAACAGCAGGTCGAGTGGTACAAGGAAGAAATCGAGATCCTCAAGAAGTCGCTCGAGGAACATTTCGACGTCGCCGTTACCGAAGAACGCCTGCGTTCGGCAATTGCCCTGCACAACCAGACGCGCGCTCTGCAGCGCCGCTTTTACGAACTGCGCAAGGCAAAAAACCCGCCGATCAGCGGAGCCGATGCGTTGGCGGTGATGGTCGCAGCTACGGGGATGCCTAAGCAGCATTACAACGAGCTGCTGACCTCGTTGATCGAGGAGCTGAGCACCGCCGATGGCGGCAGCGGCAACGGAGACTACCGCGCCCGGCTGATGATCGTTGGCAGCGAGCTCGACGACCCGGAATACATCCGCACGATCGAAGAGCAAGGCGGCCTCGTTGTTACCGACTCGATCTGCTTCGGCACGCGTACGATGTGGGCCGACGTTGACGAAAGCGCCGACGATCCGCTCGAAGCGCTTGCGCGTTACTACATCCAAGAGCGGCCTTCCTGCCCGCGCATGAACGAGGACCAGCATCGGCGTTCGAGCTTTTTGCGTGAGTTGATCGACGCCTTCGAGGTCGATGGCGTGATTGGCGAACGCATGCTGTTTTGCGATGTTTGGTGCGCCGAGCACTACATGAACAACATGGATTTCAAGGAGCACGGGATTCCGTTCCTCCAGCTCGACCGGGAGTATGTGATGAGCGCGAGAGGGCAGTTGCGCACGCGTGTCCAGGCATTTCTGGAATCGATGGGGAAGTAACGATGAGCACAGCGCAGTTGAGCACCGAGCAGATGACTCCGGAACAGATGAAGGCGCGCAGCCTGGAGCGCTATACCAAGGAGCGCGATTGGTTTGCGTTCTTGCTCGAGGCGGTCGACCAGATGGTGACGCCGGAGATGCAGTTGCAGGGCAAGCTACTGACGATTCTGTTGGAAGCCAAGCAGCGCGTGGTCGACTCCGTCGAGAACGGCAAACCGTTCATCGGTGCCTACTACGCGACGGCGCCGGAACTCTACACCGCGATGGATCTGCCCTGGTTCATGATCATGGAGACGCCGTTTCTCGGAGCCTCGGCGCCCTACATGACCGAGGATCTCCAGGGCGCCGAGGAAATGGGCCTGGGCGCTGACCTGTGCACGGCGATTCGATTGCCGATGTATTACATCGAAACCGGGCAGATGCCGGTACCGACGGCTTGCGTAGGTCTGCTCTCTCCCTGCGACGGCACCATGATGCTGCAGCAGGTGCTGCAGCATAACAGCGCGTGGAAGAACGTTCCGCTGTATTCGCCCGACCCGCCTTACAGTTCCGACGAACGAGCCATTCGTTACTTTGCTCGCGAACTGCGCCAGATGGCCACGTTCCTCGAGGAACATACCGGCTGCAAGCTCGACATCGACCGGCTGCGTGAAGTTTGCGACGAGTCCAACCGCGTTTACGCCCTGTGGCAGGAGTACAATGAACTGCGTCGCAACGTTCCATGCCCTCACGGTTGGGAGATCGGCGGTGCCCAGGCCTTCGCCATCAGTCAATGCTTCCGCGCCGGTGACCCGCGCTGCACGGACTGGTTCCAGCAGCTCTTGGTCTGTGCCGAGGATCGGGTGAAGAAAGGCCGCGAAGCGGTTGACGGCGTCAAAGAGAAGGTCCGTCTGCTGTGGTTCGACATCATGCCGTACGCGTGGATTTACGAGTTCATGCCGTGGCTCGAGACGGAACTCGGCGCCGTCATCGTGATGGACATGTTCGGAAACTTTCCTTACACCTTCATCGACACGACTAGCGAGGAGACGATGTTCCACGATCTCGCCAAGCGCAATCTCCTCGACGTACCGATGATTCGTCAGGCGCGCGGAACTGCCGACAATTTCTCCTCCGATATCGTTCGCATCGTCAAGGACTTCAAGATCGATTGCGTCATCTGGCCGGGGCACATGGGGCACAAGGACGGTGCTGCCACTGCCGGTATCATGCGCGAGACCTGCCGCGAAATCGGCGTACCGTTTCTCCACATCGGGCTCGATTTGTTCGACCCGCGCTACACCTCGGTCGACGAAGTGAAAGACAAGGTCGTCCAGTTCTTCAGCGCGATGGGGTTGGGCTGAGCGAGGTCGCCGTGGCCGGCTTCGATGAATACATCGGCCGGGTAGGCCGCTATGTCGCCGGTCTCGAACGACAGGGAAGGGCGGTCGAGCAGATTGCGATCGATCCGCGGCAGGACAGCGAGACCCTTTGCGTAAACGTAGGTCCGGGATCCAATCCCGGAGTCATCCTTCGTAGCGACACCTTTGCCGAACTGGGTGCGCCAGACCTCGGGTCCTGCGGCATGACCTTGTGGACCAGTACGGTCGAACAAGTTCACGACGGTCGAATCACGCTCGTCGGGCCGGACATCTCGGGCGAGGAACCTCTGCGACTTCCGTTCGCTCAGGTGGTCCTCGTCGGCGGCCGCAAGTTGACGGCGGACGACCATCGATCGATCGTTCAGAGCCAGTACGTTGCCGACCAGATCGAAGGCTTCATGGTTCGCAGTTCTTCGACCAATCTGTGGTGTCGTGTCAGTCAGGATGCCGTGCGCAAGGGCTTTCGTCTCGACACGCTCGGGCACGCGCTGATGCTTTTGGTACGCGGCCATGTTCCCGAAGTCGAGGCCGTCGAGGTCTTGTTCGTGACGTCGTCGAAAGAAGACGTGCGGCGGCTGGTCACGATTGCCGACGACGTGCGCGATGTCGGCAAACAAATGGTCGAAGAGTACTGGAAGTCGAAGGGGTACGACCTGGATTGCGATATGGATTGCGGTTCCTGCGCGGATCAAGAGGCCTGCGACGGCATCCGCGACATCATTAGTATACGTGCCAAGAAAACGTCCGCCGGCAACGGCAAGGATACGTGAGGAGGTAGAATTTCGATGGCCGCTTCGAAATCGAACGGGAAAACACTGATCAGTGTCTGCGGAAAAGGCGGAACCGGCAAGACGGCGGTGACCGCAATGATGGCAAAGGCCTTGATCGACAGTGGGCGCGCGGGCAAGCTGCTCGTGATCGACGCCGATCCGGCACTGGGCCAACTGAGCGCGCTGGGGGCGAAAGTCGAGCGCACGATGGGGCAGGTGCGCGAGGAGGTCATCGAGACGGCAAAACGCGGGAACCGAGAGGCCAAGGCCGAACTGGCCGAGAAACTCGACTACCTCGTGTTCGAATCGCTTTGCGAGATGGAAGACTTCTCTCTCTTGGCAATGGGGCGTACGGAGACGCTAGGCTGCTTTTGCTCGGTCAACGGTCTTCTGCGCAAGGCGATCGAGGTTCTCACGCAAAGTTTCGATACCATCCTGATCGACGGCGAGGCCGGCCTCGAGCAGATCAATCGTCAAGTGGTGCGTCATCTCGACACCCTGATGATCATCAGCGACCCGAGTTCGCGCGGGATGGAAACCGCGGCGGTAATCCGCGATATGGTCGAGCGCGAACATATCATCGAATGCGCCAAGCTGGGCGTCGTCTTCAACCGGGTGCGCGACAACCAAGAGGCCCTGCAATCGGCCGCGGCAAAGCTGGGTCTGACACTGTTTGGCTGCATTCCCCAGGATGAAACGCTTGCCGACTACGATCTCCGCGGCCAAGCGATCACCGAACTCCCGACGGACGCCGCCGGTCCGGCGGCGGTGAGAGAAATCGTCGGGAGCGTGATTCTTCACTAGTCGGGCGCGGTCCGCGAGGGGGCCGGGACGAAATCGGCATCATGCGGCGCAGTAGCGAGGAACGGGAGCTACTCGGGCGCGCCGCCGCGGTGCTGCCGGCGGGCGTGCGCAATGCGGCGTCTTCGCCGCGCTGCGCGATGCTCGTGGCCGACGCTGCCGGCGCTCGCATTCGCGACCTCAGCGGTAACGAGTATATCGACTACTTGCTCGGTTCCGGGCCCATGTTGCTTGGGCATGCTCATCCCCGCGTGGTCGAGGCCGTGACGAAGGCGCTGCAGCGCGGTTCGAGCTATCTTCTGCTGAACGAAGCTGCCGTTCACTTGGCCGAGCGAATCGTTGCTGCGGTTCCCTGCGCCGAGCAGGTGACCTTGCACAGCAGCGGCTCGGAGGCGACCTTCTTTGCGCTGCGCCTGGCCAGGGCGTTTCGCCGCCGAGACAAGATTCTGAAGTTCGAGGGCGGCTTCCACGGTATGGGTGACGTGGCTTTGATGAGCAACCAGTGGCTTACGCCGGCACCGGGCGCGCCGCAAGCGACACCGGTGTGCGCGGGAATCCCGCGCGCGGCGGCCGGCGATGTATTGGTCGCGCCCTTCAATGACGCCGAAAAGACGGTTGAGATGATTGCTCGACACGCCGGCGAGCTTGCGGCGGTGATCGTCGAGCCGATGCAGCGCACGATTCCGCCGGAGCCCGGATTCTTGCAGGCGCTGCGCGAGGCAACCGAGCATCACGGCGTTCTTCTCGTCTTTGACGAGGTCGTGACCGGCTTTCGCCTCGCTTACGGTGGCGCGCAGCAATACTACGGTGTCGTTCCGGATCTTTGCGCGCTGGGTAAGAGCATTTCTGCCGGCCATCCCTTGGGGGTCGTCGCTGGTCGCGCCGAGATTTTGCGTCAGGCCGAGCCCTCTCGCGCCGCCGCCGGCGACTGGGTGGCCTTGACCGGAACCTACAGTGGCAACCCGGTCTCGGCTGCCGCGGCGCTCGCGAGTCTTTCCGTTTTACGCGAGCCGGGCGTCTACGATCGCTTGTTTGCGGTAGGAAGCCGCCTGATGTCGGGACTTCGCGAGGCTTTCGACGAGGTGCAAATCCCTGTGCGGGTAAGCGGTGAACCTCCGGTGTTCGAGCTTTGGTTTACCGGCAGCCAACCGATCGACTTCCGGTCCAGCCAAGCCGCCGATCAGGCGCTGCACCGGCGCTTTACCGAGATGCTCGCCGACCGTGGCGTGCTCAAGGGGCACGAGAAGTTCTTCGTTTCGCTGGCGCACGGCGAGGCCGAAATTGAGCAAACCCTGGCGGCTTTCCGGGAGGTTGCCGGTGCTCTTGCCGGTTCCCGCAGCGGGCGCTGAATGCCAGCGGCTAAGCATACGAAAAATATAAGGAAACCGCAGATCGCGGCGATTGCAAAAAATTGCCTTTCGGCGAACCAAAAAAAATGGTATCGTTCTCGCTAGTCCGCGCCGCCTGCGCCAGTGTAAACACTTAGCCTCTGCGGTAGCTGGGAGGAATCCGGCGATTCTTCCGGCTTTGTGGACTTCCCGGTCTCGTGGTTAGCAAGCGGGGCCGGGCCCTGGACTCCGCGCGTTATCTAATTCTCGGAGGAAGAGAAGATGAGAAGGTCTTTTGCCGTAATTGTTAGTGCCGTCTGTCTATCGATCGCCGTCGCCGGTGCGGCGAGCGCTGGGGTCGTCGACAGCCCGGTGCCCGATATGGATCCGTCCCACTCGGAACGTAAGATCTTTATCGTGCCGGGTGTGACGAAGAACAATAACTACGAGACGCTGTTCAACTGTACGAACCTCGACTCGGTGACGGTTCGCATCGGTGTCGAAGTATTCGCCAACGTAGGCGGTCCGGCGCTGAACGACATCAGCTCGGGAGTGGCCGACGGTGCCCAAGACGTTCTGCCTGGCGGAGCCGTTACGATTGCTACCGGCAATACCGTAGCCTTTCATGAGGGCGAGGTGATTACCGGTCTTCCAGTCAACGTTCGTGGCGGCTCGGCCCGAATCATCAGCACGTCAAAGCGCATCATGTGCGTGGCGTTCGTTGCCGACGAACTCAACGTGCCGGATGTTCTCACCCCGGGAACGACGGCAGCCGCCATGTCGCTGCCGATGATCGCGCGCTAGCAGCGCGGCGACCAAGGGGGAGACGCATTTCGAACGTCTGCTCTGGCGAG
>CAZJCO010000037.1:0-13329 GCA_964544375.1 uncultured Myxococcales bacterium | reverse complement strand
TGATGCCTTTCTTATCGCCGAGCGCTTCGTCGATCGCCTGACCGAGCGCAATGCCGACGTCCTCGACGGTGTGGTGATCGTCGATCTCCGTGTCCCCGCGCGCCTCGACCGTGAGATCGATCAGGCTGTGGCGTGCGAGCGCATCGAGCATGTGATCGAGGAACGGCACCCCGGTATCGACCGCCGCACGGCCGCGACCGTCGAGGTCGAGGTCGACGCGAATCGCCGTCTCCGAGGTTCCCCGATCGACCCGCGCCTTGCGCCGCTTGCCGCGGGTTCGCCCGCTGGAAGTCTTTCTTTTACTAACCGCCACCTGTCTTCCCTCGCGTCTCGATAGCTAGCCGCGGCCCCGCCGCCGCTCATCGACGGCCCGCAGGCGCCGTGAAACCGCCGCCGCATGGGCGGTCAGGCCTTCGGCCTCGGCCAAGCGAAGCACCGTCGGTGCCAGCCGCTCGAGACCGCCGCGACCTGCCTCGATGATACTCGTACGCTTGACGAAGTCATAAACCCCGAGCGGAGACGAAAAGCGCGCCGCACCGCCGGTCGGCAGCACATGGTTCGGACCGGCCGCATAGTCGCCGAGGGTCTCCGCGGTGAGCGGCCCGAGAAAAATCGCGCCAGCATTACGGAACGCCGGCAGCGCTCGCCGCGGCGAGCGCAGTACCAGTTCGAGATGCTCCGGCGCGATCTCGTTGGCCAACTCGGCGGCGCGTGCAACCGAGGACACGGTCAGAATCGTCCCGTAGCGCGCCAGCGAGCGGCGCGCTACGGCGCGCCGCTCAAGCCCCCGCAACTGCCGCTCGACTTCCTCGCCGACGCTCGCGGCCAGGGCGCGGCTAGTGGTCAAGCAGATCGCCGCAGCCAGCACGTCATGCTCGGCCTGCGCCAGCATATCGGCAGCGACAAACTCCGCCCGCGCGCTGCCGTCGGCTACGATCAGCACCTCGCTCGGCCCGGCGATCATGTCGATGTCTACCCGCCCGAACACCAAGCGTTTGGCGGTGGCGACGTAGACGTTGCCGGGACCGACGATCTTGTCGACCGGCGCGACCGTCTCGGTGCCATAGGCAAGAGCCGCGACCGCCTGCGCGCCGCCAGCGCGGACCACGCGGGTCGCTCCGGCAAGGCGCGCCGCCAGCAACACCTCGGGACACAGGCCGGCGGGCGACGGTGGCGTGGCCACCGTAATGTCGCCGACGCCGGCCACTTTCGCCGGCACCACGTTCATCAGAACCGACGACGGATAGGCCGCCAAACCGCCCGGCACGTAGACACCGGCACGCGCCAGCGGCAACACCCTGATACCGGTGCGCAGTCCGTCTTCGCGATGATCGAAGCCGCGTTCGCGCTGCAACTTGTGGAATCGAACGATGCGGGCATGTGCCCGCTCGAGCGCCCTGCGATCGGCGGCAGCCACGGCGTCGGCGCCGGCGGCGATTTCTCTTTCGCCGACCACGAGGTCCCGACGCCTGAGACGAACGCCGTCGAGACGGCGGGTCCACTCCAGTAGCGCGCGATCGCCGCCCCGGCGCACCGACGCGATGATACGGCGCACGTCCGGTTCGACGCGCGCGCTGGTCTCGTCGCGTGCGAGTAGTTTGTCGATGCGCTTGCGCGCCTTGGCGGTCCCGTCGCGGAGTACTTCGATCATGCCCTTCTCCTCATCGTTCGGCCATGCGCTCGATGCGAGCGCCGAGCGCCGACAGCTTGCGCTCGATCGACTCGTAGCCGCGGTCCAGGTGATAGACGCGCAGCACTTCGGTCGTCGAATCGGCGGCCAGCCCCGCCAGCACCAACGACACGCTGGCGCGCAGATCGGTCGCCATCACCGGCGCCCCGAAAAGTCGCGGCCGGCCTCGCACCACCGCCCGGCGGCCGGTTAGTCGAATGTCCGCGCCCATACGCTGCAATTCGGGCACGTGCATGAAACGGTTTTCGAAAATCGTCTCGGTGATCACCGACGCGCTATCGGCCAAGCACATCAGCGCCATGAATTGGGCCTGCAAATCGGTCGGGAATCCCGGATGAGGCGCGGTGCAGGCGTCGACAGCGCCCGGTCGCGCATCGCCCGTCACTTCGATCCCGCGCTCGTCATCGGCGACCGTCGCGCCGATTTCTTCGAGCTTTTCGACCAAACAGGCGAGATCGTCTCGGCGCCCTCCCTCGACCAGCACCCGCCCGCGGGTCATCACACCGGCAATCAGATAGGTGCCAACTTCGATGCGGTCGGGGATGACCTCGTGCGTGCCGCCGCCGAGACGCTCGACCCCTTCTATTTCGATGACCGAACTGCCGGCGCCTTCGATGCGCGCGCCGCGCTTAACCAGCGAGTTCGCCAAGTCGACGATTTCCGGCTCCCGCGCGGCGTTTTCGATGCGCGTCGTACCGCGGGCAAGGGTCGCGGCCATCATCACGTTCTCGGTCGCACCGACCGACGGCAAGGGCAAGATGCAAAACCCCGCGCTGAGGCTGTCGGCGGCGGCATCGACGTAGCCGTCGTGATGCGCGATGCGCGTGCCGAGTCGCTCCATCGCCATCAGGTGCATGTCTATCGGACGCGTTCCGATCGCACAGCCTCCCGGACGCGATACCTGCGCGCGCCCAAAGCGGGCAAGCAGCGGCCCAAGCACCAGGAAGGACGCTCGCATGGTCCGCACCAATTCGTAGGGCGCCTGCCAACGGTCGACGGCCGAGCAATCCAAGCTCAGCTCGCCACTGGCGCCCCGCTCGATGCGGGCGCCGAGGCTTTCGATCAAGCGGCAGGCCGTACGAATGTCGGCGACGTCGGGCACCCGGCTGAGCCGCAGCGGTTCGTCGCTGAGCAGGCTCGAAAAAATCAGCGGCAGTGCGGCGTTCTTTGCGCCGCTTGCGCGCACGCTACCGGCAAGCCGGTGGCCGCCTTGGATAACGATCTTGTCCACGCTCAGGCCGCGGGTTTCGTCGCGGCGACGACTCGGTCGCGCCCCGCGAGGTCGTGGTGCACGCGAAGTTCGGCCCAGCCCCGCCGCTCGAACTCGCGGCGGACTTCGTCGGCCTGCGTTCCGACTTCGACGAGCAATCTTCCGCCCTCCTCGAGACGCTCGGGCGCGCCTTCGATCAAGCACCGCGTTACCGCCATCCCGTCGCTGCCCGACACCAGGGCGGAGAGCGGCTCCCAACTGCGCACCTCCGGTTCGAGGGTCTCGAACTCCTGTTCGCGACAGTACGGTGGATTGCTGACGATCACTCCAAAGCGCTCGTCATCGGCCAGCGGCTGGAACAAGGAACCGTGACGAAAATCGATCCGCTGGGCCGTGCCGTGGCGTTCGGCGTTGCCCGGCGCAACCTCGAGAACCGCGGCCGAAACGTCGGTGGCAACGATCCGCGCCGCCGGCAGTTCGACCGCCAACGCTACCGCGACCGCACCGCAGCCGGTTCCGATATCGAGGATCCGTAGCGGCCGTTGCTCGCCGCTACCGTTTGTGTTGCGCGCATGTGCCGCTTCGACCGCGGCCTCGACCAGGGTCTCGGTTTCGGGACGCGGCACCAGTACGCGACGGTCGACGGCAAACTCGAGCGACCAGAATTCCCTCGAGCCGGTGATGTAGGCGACCGGCTCGCGCCGCGCTCGCCGGCGGATCAATTCGCGGTAGTCGTCGACCTCGGCCGGTGCCAACGGCCGGTCGTAGTTCGTATAGAGTTCGAGCCGCGTCAGGCCGGTCGCCTTGGCCAGCAGCAACTCGGCATCGAGCCGGCCGCTGGCGATCCCTTTGGCCTCCAGATGCGCAGTCGCCAGGCGCAGATAATCGAGCAGGCAACTCGGGGGTTTGTCGGAACTCACGAGGCCGTCTCCGCCTGCAGGGCAAGTGCTTGAAAGTGCGCGCGCAGCGCATCGAGCATCTCGTCGAGATCGCCGTCGAGAAAATCCTCGAGCGAATACACCGTCAGGCCAATGCGGTGCTCGGTTACACGGCCCTGCGGAAAGTTGTAGGTGCGAATGCGTTCCGAGCGGTCCCCGCTGCCGACCATCGCACGGCGGTCGGCGTCCATCTCGGCATGGCGCTTGGCCTGCTCGAGTTCGAACAGCCGCGACAGCAGGATCTTCATCGCCTTCGCCTTGTTCTTGTGCTGCGACTTTTCGTCCTGGCAGGTGACCACCAGTTTGCTCGGTAGGTGCGTGATGCGCACCGCCGAGTCCGTCGTGTTGACCGATTGACCGCCCGGACCCGAGGAGCGATAGACGTCGACGCGGAGATCGTTTTCGTTGATCTCGACGTCGACGTCTTCGGCTTCAGGCAGCACCGCGACGGTCACCGCCGACGTATGGATTCTTCCTTGCGCTTCGGTTTCGGGCACGCGTTGCACGCGGTGTACACCGCCTTCGTACTTCAGCCGGCCGTAAGCGTCGCGACCAGAGATCAACAGGACCACTTCTTTGATCCCGCCCATCGCGTTCGTGCTGAGCGAGAGCGTCTCGACCTTGCGGCCGCTGCGCTCGCAGTAGCGCTTGTACATTCGCAACAGATCCGCCGAGAACAAAGCCGCCTCGGCACCACCCGTACCGGCACGGATTTCCATCACGGCGCTACGCTTGTCGAGCGGATCTTTAGGGATCAGCAGGCCTTGCAGTTCGGCATCGGCCTCGGCCAGCTCCGACTCGAGCCGGCGGATCTCGGCCGCGGCCATCTCGCGAATCTCCGCATCGGGATCCTCGCACATCGAGCGTGCTTCCTCGAGTTGAGCCGACAATTCCTTGCGCTGGCGGTAGCTTCTTACGATTTCCGCGAGCTCTGCGTGCTCGCGCGTCAGCCGGGTGAACCGTTCACGATCGCCGATCACCTGCGGTGAGGCAACCAGCGTCTCGATCTCAGCGAAGCGCCGTTCCACTTTTTCGAGCTTGTCGAACACCGTGGAATCAGATTACCTGCGATCGGGCCGCGGCCAAAACGGATTCGGCCGCCGGGCGACGGTCACGCGGCGCGCCTGCACCTGGGCGGCGCGAAGCTCTAGAGCGGTTATTTTCCGGCGTTGTACTTGGCGTACTTCTTACGGAAGCGCTCGACACGGCCGGCGGTGTCGACGATCTTCTGCTGCCCGGTGTAGAATGGGTGGCACTTCGAGCAGATCTCGACGTGAATCTTCTCCGCCGTCGAGCGGGTGGTGAACGTGTTGCCACAGGCGCACACGACTTCGACCATATGGTATTCGGGATGGATGCCTTCTTTCACGTCTGGGCTCCGGCTCAAAGGAACCGCGCCTTATAGCAACCGCGGCCGCGCCGATCAAGCGTCGCCGCTACGGACGCGCTCGACGGCCTCCCGCCAACCCTGGTAGAGAGCGCGCCTCGCGGCCGGTTTCATCGACGGTTTGAACAGTCGGTCCGAGGCGCGGGCGTGCTCGATATCGCGCGCGCCCTTCCAAACGCCGACGCCGAGTCCGGCCAGGAAGGCGGCACCGGCCGCCGTGGTCTCGACCACCTTCGGCCGGTCGACCGCAACGCCGAGCATGTCGGCCTGGAACTGCATGAGAAAATCGTTGGCCGCCGCGCCGCCGTCGACGCGCAGCGTGCGGATGCGGCGACCGGCGTCGGCGGTCATCGCTTCGACCACATCGCAGGTCTGGTAGGCGAGCGACTCGAGCGCGGCCCGCACCACGTGATCGGCTGTGACGCCTCGGGTCAGCCCCACAAGAGCGCCGCGAGCTTTCGGATCCCAGTAAGGCGCGCCGAGCCCAGCGAAGGCCGGTACCAGATAAGCGCCCAGCGTCGAGTCTACCTTCTTGGCCGCGCGCTCCGAATCGGACGCGCGCCGCAGCAAGTGCAAACCGTCGCGCAACCACTGCACTGCCGCACCGGCGATGAAAATCGATCCTTCCAGAGCATAGGCCGGCTTTCCGGCCGCGTCGCAGGCGACCGTCGTCAGCAGTTTGTTCTTCGACTCGACCGCGCTCTTGCCGGTAAACATCAGGATGAAGCAGCCGGTCCCATAGGTATTCTTGACCATCCCCGGCCGAAAGCAGGCCTGGCCGAACAGCGCGGCCTGTTGATCGCCGGCCACGCCGGCGATCGGGATCGGCTTGGGCCCGACGATGCCGGGAGCCGTCTCGCCGAATACCCCCGACGAGGGACGCAGCTGCGGGAGCACTTCGGCCGCAACCCCGAGCTGCCGACAGAGGAACGGGTCCCAGTCGAGATCGTGGATGTTGAACAGCTGCGTACGCGAGGCGTTGGTAAAGTCGGTAGCGTGCACCGCGCCGCCGGTGAGCTTCCAAATGAGCCAGCTGTCGATCGTACCGAAGGCGAGGCGACCGGCGGCGGCCTGCTTGCGCGCGCCGCGCACGTTATCGAGGGTCCAAGCTACCTTGGTGCCCGAGAAATAGGGATCGACGACGAGACCGGTGCGGCGGCGGATCTCTCCTTCGAGGCCGTCGGCGGTCATTCGCGCGCAGCGGTCGGCCGTGCGGCGGTCCTGCCAAACGATCGCACGGTGAATCGGCCGGCCGCTCTTGCGGTCCCAGACCACCACCGTTTCACGCTGATTGGTAATGCCGATGGCCGACAGTTCGGCGGGTCGGACTTTGGCGCTGCGGCAGACGCGGCCGATCAGACGCCGGGTTACCTGCCAGATCTCTTCAGCGTCGTGCTCCACCCAGGCCGGCCGCGGGTAGTGCTGGCGAAACTCGGAATAGGCACGGGCTTTTACGCGGCCGCGCTCGTCGAACAGCATGACGGTCGAACCGGTGGTTCCCTGGTCCAGCGCAAGCACGTATTTGGCCATCTGCAGACTTCTCCTTTTGTTGCTTTTGCGTCTTCGTGCCGCGCTCGGACTCAGCCGCGCGCCCGTGCGGCGATCATTTCTCCGAGCATCGCCTGCATGCGTGCCCGCACGGCATCGCTGATGCCGTCGGCGTGAGTCGTCGCGGCGGCATCGGCCGGGTACTCTACCGGAGCGGCCAAGCGAATGCTCCAGTGCATCGGCAGCGGCATCAATCCCAGCAACCCGGCGAGCGGGAAAGTTGGCGTGATCGGCCATCCGCCGAAGCGGCCGACCACCGGGTAACTCTCTTCGTTGCCGACCACCGCCGCCGGAACGATGCTCGCCCCGCAGTCGATCGCCGCGTGCAGCAGCCCGCCGTCGTCGAACCGCGTCAGGCGGTATCGACGCTCGTAGGTCTTGGCGTGCGCCGCCCTGCCCTCGGGAAAGCAGAGCACCAGCGCGCCGCGCTCGAGCAAGGCGCGCGCGTTCGCCGGCGTTGCCGCGAACACCCCGAGGCGACCCAACCATTCGCCGACGAAAGGAAGCTCGAGCGTCCCCGGTTCCCACAGGGCGCAGACCAGGCGCTGCGAATCGAGTCGAGAGGCGAGTAGCGCCCACAGCATCACAGGCTCGGCCGGTAGCGGCCAGGCGCTGCGATTGAAGGTCACGAGCGCCGCACCGGCGGGCAGGCGCTCGACCGCGTCGTCGTCCGCGCCGAGCCACAAACGGAGCGTCGGGGCGAGCAGATCGCGTACGCCGTGCGAAAGCGCGTGATCGATCCCGAACACGTCCGAAGGACGCGCCGCCAGCGCCAGCGCCGCTGCAGCCAACGCTTCGCTCGGCCGCAAAGCCGAACCGAGCCCGCGCAGCCCCAGACGCCAACCCTCGCGAAGCAGATCGGCGGCCAGCGCCTGGATCGGGCCGTTTTCGGGCAGCGGACGCGCCAGCTCCGAACTCACGCGGCGTTCGAGTTCCTCGAGCCGTGTCAAAAACAAGTCTTGAATACGTGACGGATCGCTGATCGTCTCTCGCCGCCGGCGGCTCGCTCCCAGCTTTTGCGCATGCTGCGGCACGTGCTGATTGTGCGAATCCGACGCGTTTTTTGCAATGCCGCGCCTGTGCGCAGCGCGTGACTGCAAGCGCCGGGACCTCCTGTGGAACGAGCCGACCAAGCGCGCTACCCTGCTGCGGCGCGCCGCGGTGGGACCCCCCTGCCGGGGCCGCGCGAGGGAAATGGCGCCACGATGGCTTGGCAACAAGCAAGAACGCTGTACTTCACCGGCAAGGGCGGTGCCGGAAAATCGTTTGTCAGCTCGCGGCTGGCGCGCGAAGCGGCGCGCCGCGGCGTTAACACGGCAGTGGTCGAATTGGTCGACGACCATCGGAAGACTCGCAGCGACGCCATCGCTCGCTCGGCGTGGATCCACCCGCGCGTCGTCGATCAGGCGGTCGCTCTCGAACATCTGCTCACCCGATTGGTTCGTTTGCGATTCGTTTCTCGCCGTCTGCTCGATAGCCGAACGTTTTCCGCGCTAGCCGCCGCCGCCCCGGGTGTGCGTGACCTCGCCTACCTGTGCTACGTCTACGATCTCGCCGCGGGCCGTCTCGAACGGGCCTTCGATCTGGTGTTGGTCAACGGGCTGGCCTCGGGCCACAGCGGCGCGCTGCTCGAAACGCCCGCGCGCCTGTCGGACCTCTCTCTGCTCGGCCCGGCGGCCCACGTCGTCGGCGCCGTTGGCGATTGGATCGCCGACGGCTCGCGCTTTCGCGTCGCGATCGTCACCTTGGCCGAGGAACTCGGCGTCAACGAGACCGAGGAGCTGCACCAGCGGCTCGCCCAAGCCAACGTCACCGTAGCACCAACCGTCGTCAACGGCGTCTACCCACCACGATTGACCGAAGAACAACTGGCCTGGGTACGCGAGCGTAAAGCCTCGAGCGACGCGGAACTCTACATGCGCCGCCGCGCCCGTCAGCTGCGGCTGGCCGAGCAGGCGGTGAGCCCAGGAGGGCCGATCGCGCGCACGCCATACTGTTTCGCGCCGTCGCCGGTCGAGTCGCGTGCCTATCGCGACGTGTTCGACCGGCTTGCGAGCGAGTGGACATGAGTTCGCCGTTCGCGCACATGGCGGCGGCCCAGCGCCTGCTTGTTTTTGTCGGCGACGGTGGCGTCGGCAAGACCTCGACCGCGGCCGCGACCGCCCTGGCCTGCGCGCGGCGCGGCCGCCGTACGGCCGTATTGACGATCGACCCGGCGCCGCGCCTCGGAGATGCGCTCGGCGTAGGGGCACTCGACGAATCGCCCCACGCCATCCCGGTCGACGGTCCCGGTAGCCTGGTAGCGATGCGTTTGGACGCCAAGCGCACCTTCGACCGCTTGGTCGAGCGGTTGGCACCATCGGCCGAATCGGCCGCGACGCTTCTCGCCAATCCGCTATACCAAACGCTCTCGGGTTCGCTCGGCGGTTCGGAAGCCTACATGGCGTTTCAGCGGATTTACGAACTGGCCGAGGATGAGGACTACGACCTCGTCATCGTCGACACGCCGCCGGCGGCCCACGCCGCCGAACTGCTGTCGGCGCCGCTGCGACTGACGGCCTTGCTCGAAACCGGCGCCACCGCGATTCTGGCCAACCCCGCGCTGTTGCTCGCCCGCGCCGGCTCGAGGTTTGCGCGGGCCGGCTTGGCGGCGGTACTCGCGGTTCTCGAACGTCTCACCGGCGGGGCGCTGCGCAGTCAGATCTCGGACTTCATCTTGCATTTCGAATCGGTGTTGGAAGGGCTCAGCGAGCGTGCCGATACCGTCGACCGCCTGCTCCGGCGCAGCGACACGGCGTTCGTCCAGGTCACCCGCCCGCGTCTGCCCGACGTCGTGGCAGCCGGCAACCTGCGCGCCTCACTGGCCGCGCGGCAGCTTTCGGTGGCCGCGATCATCGTCAACCGACTGACGCCGCAGCCGCTCGAAGACCGCACGATTTCACGCAGGGTACGGATTGCCGGAGCTCCCGCCGGCACTCTCGAGGCGGTGGCAATCATCGAAGCCGAGCTCGACGCCCTGCGAGAAGCCGAAGCCGCTGCAATCGAGGCGGTCTACCAAAGGCTCGACGCAGGCGACGGCAGCGCACCTCTGGTCGTGGAACTGGTCTCGTTGGAACACGACATCGGCCGGCGCGAGGACCTGTTGGCGCTGGCCGGCGCTCTGTTCGGACCCCACGGAAATGATCTGCAGCGAGCCCGGCGAGCCGCCGAGTCTGCTTCTTAGGGAGACGCCTTCAGCTGCGCGTCTTGCTACGGCGAGATTTCGCCGAGGCGGTCGACCGGCGCGACTTGGCGGCTGTCTTGCGCCCTGCCGCGGCCGCCTTCTTGGACCTCCCGCGAGCGTTCGCGCCGCCGTTGGAAAGACTGCCGCGCAGCTCCTCTACCGCGCGCGTCAAGTTGCGCACGCTGCCCTGCAACGAATCGATCTTCGTCTGCAGCCGCTGGTAGTCCCCTCTCGAAGGAAGGTTGGCCATGGCCATCAACACGTCGAGGTTCTTGTCGATCGTGGCCTTGGTCCGGGCCGCACCGAGCATCGCCCCGCCAAGGAGGTTGGCCACGCGATCGGCACCGACCGTCTGGGTTACCTGGCTGAAAAGATTCTGTAGCTTTCTCTCCACACGTTCCACGGTTTCTCCCTCAAAACGCTTCTTGCCGGCAGTTGCAGCGGAGTATAGGAGTCGGCGGCCGAGGCGGCAAACGCTTTGCGCCGGCTGCCTGCACAAGGTCGCCTACGAATTCGCCCACTTGCCGGACCTCGGCCGCTTTGCTACCAAGGCAGGCACGGCGATGGGAACGGCGCGCAAACGACTCCTCTGCTGCACCCTGGCGGCGGCCCTGACAGGCCTGTCGACGGCACCGGCAAGCGCCGACTCGCTCACCTACTTCCGCACCGACAGCCCAGCCTTCCTCGCCAGCGCCAAGTTCGGCAAACAGATGTTCGAGACCTACCAGTGCCTCAAGTGCCACGTCGCCGGCGAGAACATTCCGCTTACCCCGGACATCAACGCTCCCAACCTGATCCTGGCCAAAGAGCGCCTCAATCCCGAGTGGATCCTGCGTTGGTTGATCGATCCGCAAACCCTGCAGCCCGGCACGAAGATGCCGAACTACTTTCCGTTCAACGAGGACGACGACTTCAATCCCATCTACGGCGACGCCGACGCCCACAACTACTACCGTATTGCGGTAGCGCTGCGCGACTACCTGATGATCCTCGGCACCGATGCCGAGCGCCAACTGAGCCCCTGAGCCCAGGCGCTAAAGGCGTGCGAGCAGCCGTTGCGCGTGGCTGCGCGCGCGATCCCAGGCCGAGGCGCTAAGCTCGGCCAGCTGCTGTTCGGCCGAGCGCGCGTCGCCAATTCGCTCGAGTAAGGCGCAGCAGTCGCGGGCGGTTTCTTCTTCGAACCCGCGCCAGGCCTCCCGCACCAGCGGACCTCGGGTTGCCCAGTCTTTCTCGACTGCGTCGGACAACGCCTTGAAAGTCCACCAGCCGCTGTCGCCGGCGGGCTCCTCGCCGGCCCTCGTCAACGCCTCCGGCAGCGGCGCTTCCAAAAAGACCGGCAGATAGGGTGCGACGCAGGGATTGCACAGCGCGACCCAACAGAGCTGAGGCCGGCGGCGGTCGGCGGCGAGTTCGCAAACCAACGATGCCGCCGTGCTGCCGACCGCGCCGGCGTGCATACAGACGCTGAAGAAGCGTTCGTCGTCGGGCTCGAACGAGGGCAGGTAGCTTTCGCCCGATTCGTAATGATCGCGCATCAAGCGCTTGACGGCGGCCTCATCGAGCGGCGTCCTCGAAGCGAGCGCCGCGCAGGTAGCACCGTAGCGCCCGGAGGAGACCTGCGTCGGCACGACGGACTCGTCGCGGTAGGCACGGGCGAAGTCAAAGCGCTCCGTGCCGTCGGACCACCAAGCCATCTCGACCGCGTGCTGCACGCAGCCCGACGACAAGCGGCTCCAGTCCTCGCCGATGGTGACGTGGTTACTCGCGCTCACACCGTGGGGCGCGTCACGCAGGGCCCAGTGGCGTGCCGAGGCCTCGAGCAGATAGATCGCTTCGGCATCGGCAATCACGAACGAGTTGTGGTAGGGCCAGACGGTATCGCGAAAGCCCGATCCTCCCTGACCATAGCACTCGATCAGTCCGACGATGACTTCGACCGCCTCGGCCGCCGAGCGGGCGCGTTCGAGCCCGAGTCGCACCAAGTCCATTCCGAGCAACCCGACTTCGGCGACCGGATCCTTGGTGTAGATCGTATGGTTGCCGATCGCTACGCGGTGCTCGTTGACACCGTGTTCCATGCCCCAAAGCCAATAGGGCCGCGATCCGAGTACGGCGTGGGTGTGGGCGACCTGTTCGATCTCGACGTATTGGCAGCGCAGCGGCTCGCCAGCCGCGTGATCCGCCGCCGGCAATTGCAACAGAGGCTGGCTTTCGCCCGGCGGCCGATCGCTGTTCTTGGCAAAAATCGTCCTGCCGCCGGCCGCCCGGGCGGCCGCTACCGCTATGCTGTCACAGGAAACTCTCACGTCGCGCACTCTTTGTCCGGCCGGCCCATTGTCAACAAGCACCGCAGGTGCGGCAACTGGAAACATCGCAGGGGTCGGTCTCGCGCTCTGCGATGGCCCGCCGGCGTTCCGCCCACAGGTAGTCGCGACGAATGCCGTGGTCGATGAAGTCCCAAGCAAACAGCGCCTCGCGCGGCCGTTCGAGGCTGACGAAACGGTCGAGTTCGGGCAGTTTGCCAGCCGGCGTCTGCGATGCCCGTCGCAGACCTTGCAGCGTCTGCCACCAGCCGCCGGTGCCTCGTGCCAAGGCTTCGACGAGCGCGGCCACGCGCCGGTCGCCGCGCGACAGCAGCGTCTGCAGGTAGGCCTCTCGCGGAGACTCGCTGTCCATTTCGACGTTCGCCATGGCGCCGAACGAGCGCCGCAGCAGTCCCAAGCGCTGCCGCAACTGGCCTACATCGCACATCGGATCCCACTGAAAGGGCGTCCAGGGCTTGGGCACGAAGGGATTGACCGATACGCGAATCGAACCCACGCGGCCGCGACCTCGACCGCCGCCGATCAGCCTTTCGCGGATCGCCGCGACCAGCTCGACGACCGCCCGTAGATCGCTCTCGTCCTCGGTCGGCAGGCCGCACATAAAGTAGAGTTTGAGCGTATCGACACCATCACCGACCATCCAATCGGTCGCACGCAGGATTTCACTCTCGCTGAGGTTCTTGTTGATCACGCGGCGCATCCGCTCCGAGCCTGCCTCGGGCGCCATCGTTACCGAACGTGTTCCGGCGGCGCCGAGCGCCGCCGCCAGGCGCGGCGTGATGACGTCGGCCTTGAGCGAAGACGGCGACACCCGACCGCCCGCGGCCGCGACCCGCTCGCAGGTCGCGGCGAGGCCCGGGTGACTGGCCATCTCGGCACCGATCAGCCCGATCGTCGCCGCCTTGGCGAGCCCGTCGAGCGCGTCGGCGCGGACCGCCTCGCCCCACCGATGCCTTAACGGACAGTACATGAAACCGGCTGACGCAAGATCGCAGCCCCCCTCAACGAC
>CAZJCO010000036.1:0-13363 GCA_964544375.1 uncultured Myxococcales bacterium | reverse complement strand
GCCGAATATTCGCTGGACACGATCAATGCCAACAGAATCGGCATGCATACGTACGCCAAGCCCACGGCGCTGTATGCGGCCTTGCGCAAGAACGCGGAATACCGCCAATACTTCGGGGATCGAATCCACCGTGCGATGTTCAACGATGGACCACTGACGGCGGACAACAGCCTGCGGCGCTATATGAAGCGGGCGCAAGCGATTGACCGCGCCGTGATTGGCGAGTCTGCGCGCTGGGGGGACGCCAGTCGCCGGCAGCCGCCCTACACGCGTGACCGCGATTGGCTCGCCGAGCTGCAATACCACCGGCAGGTCTTCTTCTACCGGCGTGCAGCGATTTTTCTCGATCAGTTGGTCCGAGCCGGCCTCTACCCGAGTATCGAAGCGGTCTCTTTCAGCCAGCAAGGCGGTGATTTTGCACCGGGATTCCAGCTCGCGATGTCGGCGCCGGCCGGTACGATCCACTACACGATCGACGGCAGCGATCCACGTGCTATCGGCGGTTCAATTGCGCCCAGCGCGCAGACGTATAGCGCGCCGATTCCCCTCGCCGGCAGTGTCACGATCGCCGCGCGCGCTTTCGACGGCGCCGAGTGGAGCGCGTTGAACCAAGTCCGCTTCGTTGCCGAGACACCGCTGCGCGTGACCGAGTTGATGTACAATCCCCCTCAGGGCAGCGATCTTGAGTACGTTGAACTGCAGAACATCGGAGCGGCGGCCTTCGACCTGGCGGGGATCGCTTTTACCGACGGAATCCTCTTCAGCTTTCCAGCGTATGTGCTGGCCGCCGGCGAGCGCGTCTTGATCGTTCGAAATCAGGCGGCGTTCGAAGCGGCCTACGGGACGACGCTGCCCGTTGCCGGGCAGTACTCGGGCCGGCTGAACAACGTCGGGGACCGCTTGCGGCTGAGCGACGCTGGCGGCGACACGATCCAAGACTTCTACTACGACGACGTCTGGTACCCCTCGACCGACGGTGGGGGGTACGCTCTGGTGGTTCGAGATGCTCTTGCGGCCAAGGAAGTCTGGGAGACAGCCGAAGGCTGGCGCGCGGGAACTTACCTCGGCGGTTCTCCCGGTGCCGCCGAGACCGCTCTCTGCAGCGACGGTTTCGACAATGACGGTGACGGCAATGCCGACTATCCGGCCGACGTCGGTTGCGCGAGTGCTGACGGGGACTCGGAAGATCCAGAGTGTGACGACGGGATCGACAACGACGGCGACGGGTTGGTCGACGGCGCCGATTCGCAATGCGCGACGCCCACGGTCGAGCGCGAATTGGTCGAGCCGATCGACACGTTTTCTTGCTACGGCATCAAGTCGACAAAGGGCGGCCCCGAGTTCGCCCAAACGGTGATCAACCTGAACGATCCTCTCGACGGGCCTCGCGACTTCACCGTGAAACGTCCAAAACAATTGTGCCTGCCTGCCGGTATTCGCGGCGGGGCGGTTGCCGATCCGACAATCGCCCTGCTGGCTTATCCGGTCGTTGCGGATCGTTCGGACCCCGATCACGAACCGCAGACGGATTACTTCATCGAGAGCCTCGGGCCGATGCTCCTCGAGACTACACGGCCTTCGTCGCTACTGGTGCCGACGGCGATCGATGAAACCGCTGCGGTGGCGGCTCCCGCGGACGCAAGCCACGCGGTCGACTGGTATAAGTGCTACCGCGTCAAGGTACCGCGCGACAGTCCACGGTACGTTCCCAACGGTATCCAATTGCGAGCGACGGATCGCTTCGAGGATCGAGAGTACCGCCTGAAGAAGCCGCGCGAAATGTGTGTCGCCGTCTCGGCCGATGGTCGAACGGTCAAAGATCCGGGCGGACACCTGGCCTGTTACCGATCGGCTCGCGCCCGCGGTGCGCCGAAACACACCCGGCGCCTCGGTGTGCATGCCAACAACGGGATCGCCCCGGGTCAATTCGATACGCGCGACGGACGCCAGTGGTGCGTGCCAGCGCGCCGGCCGTAAGCGCGGAGAAGCAACGAATCAATTGCCGCCACGCGGAAATTCAACCCGGACAATCTCTCCCGGAACCAACTGGGGTTGTGCGACGGCGATCAATATCGGTCTGCCGTATTCCCGAACCGCGGGGTTACGCCACAGTCGGTCGGGTAAGAGGCCGATCGTCGGTCCAATGCGTTCGACGACCGAGATCCCGCCATCCCTTCCGTCGGCGGTGACGACACGTGCGCGGCTTCCTGCTGCGACCGAGTCGAGACGCCCTTCTGGCGCGTAGGCGAGTACTTCGGACGCGAAACTACGGGCGACCGCGAGCACCGGTTCTCCTGCAACCACGGCCTGTCCCGGACGGGCATAGACACGCTCGACCTGGCCCGAGACAGGGCAGCGCAGGACCAACGCCTCGCGCGCGACCTCGAGTTCGGCTACGCGCTGGATTTGTACGTCGATCGCCGCCCTCAGCGGCGCGAGTGAGACGGCAACGCTATCGGCGGTGGGAGAGCGTAATTCGAAGTTCTTTTGTCGCGCGACCGCTTGATTGCGTTCTTCGTCAATGCGCTCGAGCAGTTTCTGATTCTCATCGAGGCGCCGTACGACTCGGTCGTAGCGCAAGCGCGCTTCGTCGAACTCGGCGTCGGACGCGACGCCGTCACGATGAAGCTCGGCGACCCGATCGCGTTGCAGGCGAAGGCGTTCAGCGACGACGCGGTCGCTTTCGATGGCGACGCGTACCGTCAGCGCCTCGATTCGCAAGCGCTCGACATCGATTGCAAAACGGCGAAGTTCCCCATGACGGTCGATCTCGGCGGCGTTGGTTCCCGCGGCCAATTCGCTGCGGCTTTTTTCCCATTCCGCCCGTAGCTGCACGGTAACCGCGCGCGCCGTTTCCAGTCGTGCTTCAATGTCTCTGGAGTCGAGCATTGCGACGGCCGTTCCCGCATCGATCGGTTCGTAGGTCCGTACTTGTAGGCGGGCGAGCGTGCCGGTGATCGCCGGCGATATTTCGTAAATCGTGGGCTGCGCAATGCCGACGAACGACACACGGCCGGCGCGTCCCCACAACAGCAATCCGGCGCCCGCGGCCATGGCGAGCCATATCACGACGGTCAAGGGCGTGCCCATGAAGTCGTCGAGACGCTGGCGCCATGGAGTGCGAATTGGTGGTTGCTCAGTCATCGTCACCTAGAGTTCATAAAGCTCGTCTTTCAACACCAAGGCTGCTTGGCGGACGATGGGCAAGCGGCGCAGGTCGGAGAGCAGATCGTCCCCACGCCGCCGGTCGCGAAGGCGGACGGCAAACACGAGCTCTGTCAACCCTTCTTCGACCGAGGGGCGGGCGACGAGCTCGCGCGAGGATCTACAAAAGCGACGGAGTAGGTGCGCAATCCCTTGGTCCCCGGCACCTCTCGCGATCACCAGACTCAGTTGTCCGTCGAAACGGCCGAGCGAGCCGAAGGACGTGTAGTGAAGGTAGAATGCGACCGCGGCGATGCCGGCGGTACCGAGGATCGCCGTCAGGTACTTTTCCGATCCGACCGCCATTCCAATGACCAGAGCCAGAAAGACAAAAGCGGTATCGCGCGTGTCCTTGAGAACATTGCGAAAACGAATGATCGCGAGCGCCCCGATCAAACCGAAGGCGGTAACGATGTTGTTGCCGATCACGAGCATGACGAGACCGACGATGACCGTAAGCAGGACCAGGGACTGCGTGAAAGAGCGAGAGTAGGAGAGTCCGCTGTGGGTGCCGGCATAGGTCCAAGCGATCGCCTGTCCGAGAACGACGGTCAGCAACAAGCACAGCAGTACCTGTTCGACGGGACCGCCGCCGTTGGAGTGCGTGGAGCTTTCAAGCAGACGCTGCCAGGACACCATTGCGGTTTCTCAGCAGAGCAGCGGCGCGCAGAGCGAGGCCAAAGCCTCGGGATGCGCCGCAGTTTGTGGATAGCCTCGCCGGGCGAGCGCGTCGGCTACCGCCAGACCGTATTTTGGGATCGATTGTCGCCGCATGCCGAGTTCGGCGACCATCACGGACAGCCAAGAAGGGAACAAGTCGGTAAATTTGATCTCGACGATCGATGCCTCCGTCGGGATCGCATGCCAGGGACCGCCGGGGTGTAGCCGACGACTGCCCGCGGCGACCTGATAGCGAAGCGCCAAATCGAAGGTGATGCGAAGCGATGGCCAACCGGGGTATTCGTAGGCCTCGCGCCGGTAGCGCACGACGACTGCCGGGCGAGCATCGAGTACGCTCGTACTCTGCAAGAACTCTGCGATATGCGGTGCGCGCGGACGCAGCGTCTGGTTCCGGTCTTTCCACCCCCGAGTGAGCAGGGCCTCGGCGTCCTCGTGTGGGATCGCAACGCGCGTCTTGACGATGACGTCGTCGATTCGTTTCTTCATCTCGGCCCACACGACGGAGCCGTCGTGGTCGCGATAACTGCGTAAGCGCAGCTTGTATCGCGACTTGCGGCCGGAAAGCGTTGCACGGTAAAGCGCGAGATCCGGCGTGTCGAGATAGAGGCTGGTGACGTCGTAGCACAAACCGGGCCGCCAGCGCGCGTATGCGTCCGGTCGTACGAAGTGTTCGATGCGGCGCCGAAACTCCGCCAACGCCCGATCGCTTACGAAGTACTTCAGCTCGTAGCGAGAGGGCGCCGGGCCGGTCTTTGGCGTCGCGCTGGCTTCCGATCGCAGCATGGCGAATCACGCAACGCTACTTCACTGTGCGCCAGAGTGTCAACCGCTGAGGACCGTAAAACGGGGACTAACGCGGCGCGTCAGGCGGGTTCTCAAAAAACCGCTTCCCATGCGTGTAGCAGTTCGAGTATTAGAGACGTGATACTTGGGCTCGCGGGCTGGGCCGTTTGGGGGAGAGAGCGTCGTGAAAAAGCTGCGCATACTGTTGGTTTTCGGTGCGATCTTGGCGCTCGTTGGCGCCGCCCGAGTGACGCTGGCCGCTGACGCCATCATCAACGAGTTCAATGCGGTGGACGGATCGAAGTTCCTCGCCAACGGCGCGAGCGATCCGTTTTGGGGGCAACGGGCCGGCAACGGCGACGACTGGTTCGAGGTTGTCGTCGTTACGGATCATCTCGACATGTCCGGCTGGCAGTTTCGAGTCGTCAATCGCGCGGGCGATCCGCTCGCCGAAGAATCTTTCCTGATCAAACTGACGAGTGCGCCGATCTGGCAAGACCTGCGGAGCGGAACGATCATTACGGTCTCCGAGGATTTGAAAAACAACGTTGGTGACTACAACCCGGCGGTCGGCAGTTGGTGGTTCAACGTGCGCGCCGCACCGGGTACCTCCGGCACCTACGCGACGGTCGAGTGCGTCAATCCGGCGTGTCTACCGTCGGCGGCAAACTGGAAAGTTTCGAACAACGACTCACAGATTACCATCGAAGACGATCTGGGTGCGGTCGTCTTCGGACCGGTCGGCGAGGGAATTCAGCCACTGACCGGTGTTGGGTCGAGCGAGGTTTTCAAGCTCGAGCAAGACCCGAGCGCCTCGGTCACGCCGACGTCTACGTACAACGACGGAAGCTCGAGCACGTTCGGCGCTCCCAACGTGTATGCCGCGGGAACGTCGACGCAGGATTTCAGCGCGCTGCGTAGCGTCGTTCCTTACCATCCGTTAACCGACGTTCGTATCAACGAGGTCTTGTCGCACTCGGATCCGGGAGTCGATTGGGTCGAACTCTACAATAGCAGCTCGCTGCCGGTCGACGTTTCCAACTGGTACCTTTCCGACAGTTTCTCCGATCTCACGCGTTACCAGATACCCACGGGAACGGTGATCGACCCGGGCGACTATTTGGTTATAGATCAACTCAGCTTGCTCTTTGCCTTCAGTTCTCCCTGCGGTGATGAAGTCATTCTCTCGGAGGGCGACGGTCTCGGGCCGACCGGCGGGCGCGATTTTGCGGAATTTGGGCCGATCGAAAACGGCGTGAGTTATGGCCGCTTTCCCAACGGCGATGGACCGTTTGTGCGCATCGCTCCGCCGACTCCCGGAACCTCGAACGCCGATTTGTTGGCGGCGCCGTTGGCGCTGAGTGAAATCATGTACCATCCTCCAGATCCGCCGCTCGGCGTGACCGTCGATCTGGAGTATGTCGAGGTGAGCAACCCCACGGCTTTGCCGGTCGATCTGTTCACGGATTTCCCCGGTTTTGGCGTCTTCTCCTGGAAGCTTACGGGCGGGATCGATTTCGTCTTTCCTTCCACAGTTACGCTCGCAGGCGGCGAAAAACTCCTAGTGGTTTCGTTCGACCCCGTCGCCCAGCCGGCGCTGCTCGCGGAGTTTCAATCGGTCTATGGACTGGATTCGTCGACCACCGTGCTGGGGCCTTATCAAGGCGGTCTAGACAACTTCAGCGATACCGTGCGACTGCGGCGCCCGGACACGCCGGAAGTCAACGGAGACATTTGCGGCGGTATCGGCAATCCTTCGCCCTACCTTCCGTACGTCGCGGTCGACGAGCTGCGCTACGTCGATTTTGCACCCTGGCCGACGCAGGCCGATGGTGGAGGGAGTTCTCTCGAGCGCACCGATCTCTCTGCGCTTGGGTCGTCTGCACGCTTCTGGGCGGCCTCCGGCCCGGCTGGGCCAACGCCCGGAGCGGAAAATTCCGTGGCATCTTGGCCCACCAAGACCCAGCAGAAGTGCCTTGCGGCAATGAGCAAGGACGCGGCCAAGATGGCAAAGACCAGCGGCAAAGACGTGCTTTCCTGCATCAAAGACGGGTCGAACGAGCGCCTCGTGGCAACCGATATCGAAGCTTGTAGCGGTGCCGACCGCCGCGGCAAGATTGCCAAAGCCGGAGAGAAGACGGACCGCGACTTCGGCAAGTCTTGCAGCGGTGTCGCATCGGACGGCTTTCGTCGTTACGCGAGCTTCGGCGTTACCGACGCCCCTACGACGAACGCAGCGGCCGAGACCAGGCCGAGGGATTACTTGCACGACGTCTTCGGTCCCGATCTCGACGCGGCAGTGGTCCTACGGTCGGTCGATTCGACGGGCTCGAAGTGTCAGCAGACCTTGGCCAAGGACGGCCTACGCTGCGTCGACACGATTCTCAAAGAATTCGGTCGTTGCGAAAAACTCGGCCTCGCACTCGGCACGATCCTCGGACGGCCCGGTCTCGACGGGTGCGCCGGCGACGATACGCGGGGCAAGATCGCGAAAGTCTGTGACCCGGTCGTAGGAAAGATAGGAAAAGATCTCGTCAAGCGCTGCGCGGCGCTCGACCTGGTGGCGATGTTCCCGGGCTGTGCCACCGCGGGTCCGGCGCAGGCGGCATTTTGCTTGTCGTCGGGTGCATCGTGTCGAAGTTGTCGCTTGTTGCGCGAAGCCAAGCAAATGGGAAACGACTGCGACCTGTTCGACGACGGCTTGGCAAACGGCAGCTGTATGTAGCGACCGCTGCCAGGTTGCCCCTACTCAGGTTCCTTCTGCGCCTCCGGCCAGAAACGACCGTAGCATGTAGAACACGGTTGCTAGGCCCAGAACGAAGCAGACGAAGAAAACCGAGAAGATTCCCCACTGCGGCGATACTGTAAGCGCCGCGGGCTGGATTTCTCCGCTGAGGTGAATCAGCCGCAATTCGTGTCGAGCGAAAACCATCGACATCATGGAAACGAACAGCAGGGTTCCGGAAAGAACGAAGCGCCGCTGACGATAAATCCGCAGCGCAGCCAGCGTGAGGACGAATCCACCGAGGACAGCCCAGATTCCCGGGCTGCGCATGAACGGCCTCAAGGCCTCTCCCAGGCTGCCGAGGTAGACGATTCCCGCGATTGCGGCGCCGAGCACCCCGTGGAGGAAGAAGGCGCTTCCGATCGCGGAGGCTTCCTCGTCGTCCCGACCGACCAGGCCGACGAAGAACCCGCCGACCGCAAGTGCTCCGAGCAGCATGTGCAGCCAGCGGAAAAAGTAATCGCCCAAATGGGGATTGATCGTCCAGCCGGACTGATCCGCCGCGTAAAGTGCCCGCATCGATTCCGGTTGCTCGGCAAGCGAAAAAACCGAACTGTAGATGAAAGAGACACCGAGCAGGGCCACCAGCGCGATCGGAAGGAGAAAACGCTCGCGGCCCGCCTTGGGGTCGCTCAGCCCGGCCGTGTAAAACGCGTAGTATGCGACGATCACCAGGACGAGAAGAAACAACCAGAACCAAGCGCTGATGATGGCGGCAGAGTAGATCTGCCGGTGGTAGACCAACTGGGTGAACAACAACGGCGCGACTCCCAAGGTCACGGTGGCGGCCATCGCGCTCGAAAGCAGGCCGACGTAGCGCCGCACGGCGACGTTCTGCCAACGGCTGGAAAAACGCCCGAGCAGGATCACCGCCAGCCCGCCGAAGATGAAGTTCATCGCGACGAAATGAAGGCTGAGCGTCAGGATGTGCAAGGTCGTGATCAACCACAGCGGAGCGGAAATGAACTCGTATCCGGGAAGTGCGTTCATGTCGGACTCCTACTTTTCCTCTAGCGAAAGGAAGTATTCGATGAGCGATTTGCGCTCGCGCTCGTCGCCCGTAAAAGCCGGCATCTCGTCTCCGTAGTCGTCGGCTTCGTCGAGCAAGTCTTCGTAGTCCTCTCTCTCGAGGCCGACGATGAAATCCGAGTTATCGCGGTAGCCGCCGATCTCGTGACAGCGGCCGCAGCGCTTTTCATAAACCTTCTCGCCGAGCGCTGCGCCCTGGAGCGCGTAGATATCCGCCAGATGCCGGTTGTCGATGCGCCGGTGGATGGTTTGTGCAATCGCGGCCGCCTCGGCCGGGGTGCCGAGAAAGGGCGGCATGTTCCCCTTGATGACTTTGGTGCCCTCGATCAGGCCCTGGATAAATGCCGCGTCGGTTCCATCGAACGTGCGGCGAAGCGGTCGATACCCCGACAGGGTATGGCAACTTCTACATGCGTGCCGAAACAAATCGGCGCCGTCATCGCCCGTACGGTAGGCGATGTTTGCCAGCAGCCCTTCTCGTTTGTACTGATCGCTGCGAGCCACCTCGAGCGCATTGCCGTACATATAGCCACCGATGACGTAAGGCTTGCGCAGCGACTCGCGAAACATCTCGAACGAACCGAAGTAGAGAAATCCCACCGCGAGCACGACGACGGCGGCGACCGGTCGCATGCGTCTGCCGACGACGAAACCGGCAGCGAGCAGGAGCACGACGAGCAGGGCCGCGAGGTAATAGGACTGCGTGACGGACTCCATCGGGACACGCATCGCGATGGCTGCCTTTTTCATCAGCTTTTCCGGGATCGAGGCCCAGTACCAATAAAAGGACGGCGCCATCAGGGCCAAACCGGCGAGCCCCCAGAGGGCGTTGGTGCGTACCAACCGAGCTTTGAAATCGTCGGCCGGCAGCCGGCTGGCAACCAGCGTCGTGTAAAGGCCGGCCAGCAACACCGTTACTCCGGTGCGGTAAACCAACGACGGCCAGAAGGTGGGATTGAAGAGACCGTCCCAGACGTTTCCGGTCGCCAACCACGCGCCCGGGGTCAACATGAAGGTAATGATTCCGTTGATCACGAACAGCGATAACCAGGCGGCAGCAAAGTAAATCCAGCCGAGGGTCACATGGTCTCGGCCCGCCATACGACGCCAGCCATAGTAGTAGAGAATTGCCGCGGTGATCTCGACGAAAAAGAACGTCCATTCGGTCGCCCAAGCCCACACGAAGTGATGGATCAACGCCTCGGTCGCCGCCGGATTGAGCAGTCCGATGATGAACCAGATGCCGACACCGGTAATGGCTCCAAGTACCAACGTGACGAGGACAAAGAACTTCGTCAGGCCTTCGAGGTAGTCTAAGGTTCGCTGATCATCGCGACGTCGCGCGAGCATTTCGTTGACGACTAGGTAGAGACCGCCGCCGATTGCGAAATGAGAAATGAAAACATGAATGACGCTGATGAGCGCCATTAGAAGGCCGTAACCGACGCCGGTATCCCAAAACGGATAGTTCATGGGACCTCCTGTGCGGGGGCACCGTTCAGTTCCGACATCCCCCAACCGAACGGTTAACGGCTATTAACCCGGAAAAGGGTGAATTACAATCGTGTTGCCGGTGCGCGAACGATTCAGGCGAGCAAATCGGAGACGATATGGGCTCCGCCGATCCATGTTCCGAGCGCACCGAGCAGAGAGGACAAGAGAAAGACCAAGAACACGCGCAGCAGTCGGCTGCCCCACCAACGCCGCATACTCGTGACGTCGTCGGCGACGCTGCGGAATTCGTGGACCCGAGGCGGACGCAGCCAGACCTGGACGAAAGCCGCGAGATAACCCGCGCCGATGACCGGCGTGAGACTCGTAAACGGGGCGACGACGAACGCGGTTGCCACGGTTGCCGGGTGGGCGAACGCCAGCACGCAGCCCAGCGCCGTCGGCAGCGCGTTGATCAAGACCCAAAAGCGCAGGTTTTCGTGAGCTGCGTCCGCGCCTTTGGTGATTCCGATTGCAACGATTGCGGCGACGATCGCGGTCGGGATCGACCACCCGACCCACTTCCAAACCGGCGATACCGGCGGAATCTCCTCGTACTGAGCCAGCCGTACGTTGCGACCGTCGGCGAGCGCTCGACGCATGCCGGCGACGTGGCCGGCGCCGACCACGGCGACGATTTTTTCGCCTTCGCTCTCTCGGATCTTCTGCGCGAGGTAGGCGTCGCGTTCGTCGATCAACACCCGCTTGAGATCCGGCATGGCGTCGCCGAGTTCCCGCATGAGTTCGCTGAGCACGTCGCGGCGTCGAATACGGCGCAGGTCCTCTTCGGTGAGTTCCGGGCTGCCAATCGAGCCGGCAAGGATCGTCGCGATCAGCATCAGCTTCCGATACCAGGACAGCGAGTGCCAGGCGCGCCGAAGCGTCACACGAACGTCGCGGTCGCAGAGCGTCACGGGGATCCCCAGCTCCTTGCTCACTCGCGTGGCTTCGAGCAGTTCGCTGCCGGGCACGACGCCGAGCTGGCCGCCGAGCCGTTTTTGGTAGGAGCTCAGTAGGATGTTGATGATCAAAGTCGCAAGTTGCCGCTGCCGGATCACCTGCCGTAGATCGAGCGTTTCCCAGTGGCGTTCTTGCGAAAGCGCGCGATACCGCTGCTCGTCGAGTTCGACGCAGACGCGGTCCGGGCGTTCTTCTTCGATGACGTTGCGAACGAGATCGACCGACTCCTGCGAGATGTGGGCGGTGCCTACCAGGATGAAGTGGCGTCCGGCGGCGTCGAGCCGTGAAACGTCGCTCTGCTCTTGTGCGTCGGGACTCACCTTGCGATTTTGCTCAGGGCGCTTGCAGCCAATATCCGACGGCCAACGCCAAGACCGTCGATCCTCCGTAGACCATTTCGCTGATGCCGATCGTACGAATCGCGACGCGACGCCGGTACGGCGACAGACCAATTGTCGCACGGGCGAGCAATGCAAGGAAGACGGCAACCGCGATCCACGGAGTAAGTCCGATTTCTGCCATCCAGGCGACAACCAGGAGCGCCGCGGCGTGTAGCGCAAGAGCGCTCCTTATGGCGGCCGGCCGATTTCTTTCGAGCCGAATACGTGAACGAACGTAGAGAACCGAGGGAATCGCGCGTCCTACGAGCACCGCAGACAGCGCCAGCGCCGGTGGCAACCGCCAATTGCCGGCCAGGGCGATCGAGGCCGCCGTCATCGCAAAGGTGATGCAGCCGGCGAGTTCGGCCTGCCATGCGCGGCTCTGGTTGTTCAAGTCGTAGAGCAGAAACACCAGAACCAGGGGGAGCGTGCAAAGCAGCGGGGCTAGAGGTTTCCAGCCTACGAAGGCGAAGGTTGCGGCGATGCCGAGGACAGCGCAGGCGCCGTAGACCAGCAGCAGATGGCCGGCTGCCCGCCCGCGCGCAGACGAGGCGCGGCGACGTTCTGCCAGCGCGACTTTGAACGGCCGGCGTGTGAGGAAGACCGCAAAGACGCCGAGTCCGAGACAGAACCCCGCAAACGAAGGCGCAACCAGCAGGCCCAGTGCGATCGGTTCGATGACCAGACCCCAGCTTCCGTGTTCTGCCGGCAGGGCGATTGCGCGCGCTTTGAATGGGGGTTCTTTGTTTGGCATCGTGACGAAGCGGACGGCGTTGGGTAACGCCCCCGCGACGAGTTTTATCCTATGGGGCTTACGGCCAGAACGCGACCGCATGTTCGAGCGATCCTGCTGCTACTTTTCTGTTTCGTATTAACCCAGTTTGCCGCTGCCTGTTCTCGACCACAGAAGCCAGGCGCAAGCAAGCTCGAGCACCGGCGCACGTTGGTCTTGCTGACGATCGATACTTGGCGGCACGACGCAAACGGTTTTCTCGGCGTGCGGCGGTCCAGTCCAACGCCTTTCCTCGATCGCCTTGCTTCCGGCGGCCTGGTATTCAGCGATGCCGTTTCGCCGGTGCCGCTGACGGCGCCGAGCCACTGGAGCGTGCTTACTTGTCGCTGGCCTTGGCGCGACGGCATGCGCGACAACGGCGACCTGCCGGCCGGCGATCAAGCCGTGACGCTTGCCGATCTGTTGCGAACGCGGCACTGGCGAACGGCCGCCTTCGTCTCGGCCAGCGTGCTCGATCATCGGTTCGGCTTTGCTACGGGCTTCGAGCACTACGACGACCTCGTCGGCAAAGGAGCGGGACTTGGTGCTCAAGATATTCCCGAGCGGCCGGCAGACGAAACCGTGGAGCGGGCGCTCGACTGGATCGAACGGCACGTCCGATCTGAAGAACGGTTGTTCTTGTGGCTGCACTTGTTCGACCCGCACTTTCCTTACCGCGGCCACGAGCCTGGATTGCGCGGGCCGAAGGCTGTTTACGAGTCCGAAATTCGTTTCGCCGACGAGCAGGTACGACGTTTTCAGCAAGGCCTCGACCGACTTGGACGGGGGCTGCAAGATTCGTTGTGGATCGTCCTCGGCGATCACGGCGAAGGATTGGGGGAGCACGGAGAACAAACGCACGGTCTCTTGCTGCACGGGGCGACGACGCGAATTCCCATGCTGATGCACGGGTTCGACGACCACGCAGGCCGTAACGATCGGTTGGCCACCACCGTCGACATCGTACCGACGGTTTTGGCAGCGCTGTCCGTCGAGAGCGGTGTCGCCTGCGACGGAACGGATTTGCTCAACGATCGCGTCGAATCGGACCGCGCAATTCCTCTGGAAAGCGTCTACGCGGAGCGCGCGTTCGGCCTCAGTCCGGCGATCGGTCTACGAACCGAACACTACTTGTGGGAGCGTTCTCCCAGCGACCACTTGTGGAATGTCGTTGCGGATCCAGCAGAAGCAAACGATCGCGCGCAAGTCGAGGCCGACCGTGCGGCTAGACTGCGCCGGCGGCGCGCGCAATTTGCTCACGCCGAGAGGTGTCCGGCT
>CAZJCO010000035.1:4264-13574 GCA_964544375.1 uncultured Myxococcales bacterium | reverse complement strand
CTGTCGAAGCGTTTCGTGAGTTGTTGTAGCTCCCTCCGGCCGTGGGAAAATCAAGGTTTTGGTAAACTGTGATGTCGAGCTTGCAGCAGCGCCGCATTCTCGTAACCGGAGGCACTGGTTTCGTCGGTAGCACCTTGTGCCGACTGCTGGCCGAACGCGGATGTAGCCAGGTGACGGCGGCCGGCCGGGCTGACGCCGACCTTACTCGGCAGGCCGAAGCCGAGCGCTTTCTCGCGCAAACGCGTCCCGAGGTCGTAATCCATCTCGCCGGTGCCGGCCGCGGCATCGCCGACCATCTTGCCGGGCCAGCGCGCGATGCGCGCGACAATCTTGCGATGGGGCTCAACGCTCTCGAGGCGGCGCGAACAGCCGGGGCGAAAGCTTTCGTGTTCATTGGCAGCGCCGACGCGTACCCGGCAGGTCTCGACATGCCGCTGCGCGAACAAGACTTGTGGCGCGGCCTTCCAGACGCTTCGCACGCCGCCTACGGCCTGGCCAAGCGCACGATGCAGGCGTTGCTCGAAGCCTACCGGCAGCAGTACGGTTTGGTCTCGTGCTACGTGATCCTGACCAACGTCTACGGGCCGGGCGCCGACTTCTCGCCGGAACGTTCCCACGTGATCCCGGCGCTGATCCGTCGCGTTGTAGAAGCCAAGGAGCGTGCGGCCGGGGAAGTCGTGTGCTGGGGAAGCGGGCAGGCGACGCGCGACTTCCTCTACGTGGACGATGCCGCGGCGGGCATTGCGCGGGCCGCAGAATCCGTCGCGAGCGCATCCGATGACAGCGCGTCCGTGCGTGAGACGCTGGTGGTGAATCTCGGCTCGGGAGAAGAAATCTCGATCGGGAACTTAGCTAAAACAGTCGCCGAGTTGGTCGGCTTTAGCGGCAAGCTTCGTTGGGACGCCGACAGACCCGAAGGCGTACGTCGCCGGGTGCTCGACATCTCTCGCGCGCGACGACTTCTCGGCTTCGCGCCGTCGATGCCGCTGCGACAGGGGCTTCGGCGGACGATCGACTGGTACCGGAGCTAACCCACCAGCCGCGCCGTTCGGGTTCGTCTCGCCGCGCAACGCCGGCCTCATGGCGTGCAGTTGTCGAACGCAATATGGCGCAAGCCCTTGAGCTGCCCGGCTCGGTTGCGCCGTTCATCGAAGACCGCCTGCGATTGGAGGCGGCGCGTGCCGGGCGCCGCCAGAGTGGTGACGACGGGATTCGCCGCGCAACTCGCGAGGTCGGCGCGACGCAATTTCGTAACCGCCTTCATCTTTCGACAGTTCGCTTTGAAGCTGTAGGCGGGGAGGGCAGAGGAGTCCGACCCGGCCTTGAAAATGGTTCCCGACCGCTTCGAGGCCAGTGCGTCGCCCGTCACGGAGACCGCGCTACAGCCCGCGAGTTGCAGCGACAGCGAGACCGCGGCGTTGCCTTGCGCGGCCGCGAGCGAAGTACACAGATCCTGATTCACGCAGGTCTTGAGATTTGCGCGGTCGCGGCCGGCGGAAGAGAGATTGAACTTCAGCGAAGAAGAGCCCTTCGCGTACGAGGACGACAGAGCGCACAGAGCAAGCTCCTGGCAATCCGTGTCGCCGCAATCGACGGCCGCGTCGCAATCGTCGTCGAGCGTATTCGAACAGTTTTCCGCGGCGCCCGGGTGTATTGCCGCATCGTGGTCGTCGCAGTCATCGCCGCAAATCCCACCGAAGTAACCGTCGGCGTCGCCATCCACGCTCGGCGCGCAGGCCGCATCGGCGCAGTCGGCCGCGCCGCTGCAATCGTCGTCGACGAGATTATCGCACTGCTCGGCAGCCGAAGGATTGATGGCCGCATCATCGTCATTGCAGTCGGCGCCGCAGGGAGCCTCCACGTAGCCGTCGCCGTCGGCGTCATCCGTACAGTCGGGGTCGCTGCAATCCGTGAGACCGTCGCCGTCGTCGTCGAGTGAGTTTCCGCAATCCTCGACGGCCTGGGCCTGGCACAAGAAATTCGCGGCAGCCGAGCTGTCGGCCGACGTCGCTGAGGTAACCCGTGGCACGGCGTTGCTGTCTTGCGCAAGTGCGTTCGAGGAGACCGGTGCGACCGCGCTCGAACCACTAATCAGCGTCATGTCGTGAACCAGCGGGCAGGAGGATCCCACGCCACCGTTGCCGTCGAGACGCATAACCCACAGGTCCAGATCGGCAGGCCTGGGCCAGGCCACGCCCGCTACGACCAGGCTTCCGTCCGCCGCTTCGATCATGGCGTTCGGCCAGTCCCATCCGTACTCGTAGTACTTGCTCCACAAGGAGTTCCCGGAGGCGTCGAGCCGCAGCAGTATCATGTCCCAGTCCTGCTGTGCTTGCTCGACGTAGCCGCCGATCAGAGAACCGCCGTCGGAGGTGGCCGCGACGGTAAGAACCTCGTCCCACTGCCCGGCCACGCCGAAGACCCTCTGCCACGACACCTGACCGGCGGTATCGAGCGCCAGAACCCACATATCTCCGCTGTAGTCGGGGCTGAAGGTTACCGTGCTTCCAGGCACCACGTAGCCGCCGCCCGCCAGTTCGGCGAAGGTCCACATGCTGTCCTCGTCGAAGCCGCCGTATGCGGCCTGCCAGACGATGTTACCGTCGCTATCGAGTTGCAGCACCCAGATGTCGGACGCGCCCGAACCGAAAGAATAGCTCTCGCTGGCCACCACGTAGTGCCCGTCCGCATCCTCGAAAGCCCGTACCACGTACTCGGGGTAGGAACCGGCACCGCCGTCGTTCTTGGGTCCTCCGTAGGTTTTCTGCCACAGCGGAGTGCCGGACGCGTCGAGTTTTAGAACCCAGTAATCGGCCTTGCCGGCCCCGAACGAAGTCGTCCCTCCCGCGATGAGATAGGACCCGTCGCTGCACAGCTCGACCGACCAGGCCTGCTCGTTGCCGGGGCCGCCGTAGCTGTACTGCCATTGCACGGCGCCGAACGCATCGAGCTTTACGACCCAAAGGTCGGCCTTGCCTTCGCCGAAAGACTTGGTCCAGCCCGCGGCAACGTACTCTCCGGTGGAAGTTTGTTTTATGTCGAGCAGCGCTTCGTCGCCGGAACCGCCGTAAGTCTTCTGCCACTGCACGGCGCCGTACGCATCGAGCTTCACGACCCAGGCATCCCCGTTGGCCGTATCGCCCCAGGAATCCGTCGACCCGCTGACGATGAAGCCGCCGTCAGCGGTAGCGGTCAATCCCTCCATTTCTTCGGCGCCCGCGCCCGCGTATACCGCCGACCAATTCGAGTAGGTCGGCGCCGCCACAGAAGCGACCGGCGCAAACAAGCTCCAGCAAAGGATGGAGCACGCAAGCAGGCCCCGCGCTGTTCGCATCAACACGATCTTCATGACACCGACACAACGGAGACGGCGGCGACCCCAGTGCCGCAGCCTCGGTCCGGCCCAGCGACGAAGAATCTACAACAAAGAAGGGCACTTGCATAGAGGGGTCGCCGAAAATCGCGAGCGAGCCCTCGCGGCGTTTTTCCTACTGCAAATAGCCCGTCGCGCGCAGGCGCTCGCGCGCGGCCTGGTCGAGCGGCTGGCGGGTGGCGCCGGCATCGGCCAGCGGCTCGAGCGTCTCCAGATACTCGTCGATGCGCTGGCGCATTCGTCCGACCAAGCCGGGGTAGTGCGCGATGATGTTCTCGTGTTCGCCGTCGTGAGGAATCCGGTACAGTTCGTCGGCGCCGCCGAGGTGCCGAATCAACTTGAACTTGACGCGCCGCAGAGCGAGTTGACGATCGCGGTGACGCACGGTCAAGTCGGCAAGCATCTCCGGCTCGTAACCTTGGCGCAGCGCGGGGAAGAACATTCGGTAGATGCTCGGCAGCTTGTGCTCGATGCCGAGGTAATCGAGCAGCGTGCCGGCGATCGTGATGGTCGAGACCTGTGGATCGAGGTGAACTTCGGCAAAGCGATCTTCCGGTAAGTAGACGATCAACGGCACCAACAGTACTTCGTCGAACAAGGTCCACTGGTGGCCCTCGAGCGAGCCGTGCTCTCTGCAATCTTCGCCGTGATCGCTGGTGACGACAATAGACGTGCGGCCGGCAAAAGAAGGCTCGTCGAGCTTGGCCAGCAGTCGGCCGAGTTCGTGGTCGACGTAGGCGATCTCTCCGTCGTAGAGTGCGATGACGTGTTTGAGGTCTCGCGCCGCCAGGCGCGGCGGCTTGGTGTAGCCGGCGACTTCTTTGATGAAGGGCCTGAGCGACTGGTAGTCGCCGCGCATCTTGCCGCGGTAGTCCGGATCGAACTTCGTATCGAAAGGCGGCGGCGGTGCGTAATCCCAATGGGGATCGAAGATGTGCAGCCACATGAAGAAGGGTTTGTCGCTCTTGCGCTGCGTGAGCCAGGCCAAGGCGCGGTTGACGATGCGGCCTGCGACCGGCCGTTGCGGCGAGCCGAGGGCAGCGCTTTCGTCGAAGGTGTCAAAGCCGCGATCGAAGCCCCAGCGATGGGTTAGATAGACGTGACTTACGGCGCCGAAGGTGTCGTAGCCGCGGTCGCCGAGAATCGTCGCGAGCGTCTCGGCCGAGGCGGGAAGGGCGTTCGTGTCGGTGACGACGCCGTGTTGGGCCGGGTACAGGCCCGTCAGGATCGAGGCGTGGGCCGGTAGGGTCCAGGAACTCGGGCTGGCGACCATGCCGAAGCTGATACCCTTGCGCGCGAGCCGGTCGAGGTTGGGAGTGGTCGGCTTGGGGTAATGATGGAAACCGACGTGGTCGGCCCGCAGCGTGTCGATCGTGACGAGGACGACGTTGCGCGGGCCGTCGGCGGGTCGCGCTTGGACGACGGGCTCGCTGGAAACCTTGGGAGCTCCGGAACGGTGGCAGGCCGCCAGCGAAACGGCAAGCAGCGCAACTGTCAGCCCGAGGGTTGTCTTTTTTTCTACGAAAAGCATCGGCACCTCGATCAGTCGGTCTTGGTCATGCTTGGTATGCTCGTGCGACACGGTCGCACGAAGAGTCGCATTTTGCTGTCTGGCGTCGCCTACCGCAAAGCGCGCGGCCGCCGAGCTTCGTATCAACCGGCAGCAAGCCGGGTGATTACGGAGTCGGCAAGCAGGAGGCCGCGCTTGGTGAGCCGGATGCTGCCGTTGTTGCGGGCGAGAAATCCCCGGTTGATGAGCAGCCGGTACGAGGGGCTTTCGGCGTCGAAACCGCAGCCGAAGGTTTCTTCGAAGCGCGCAAGCGGTAGGCCGTCGATCAGCCGTAGCCCGAGCAAGACGAATTCCGAGATCGCGGTCTCGCGGTCGAGCGACTCGGCGTATTCTACGGTCCGCCCGCGCGCTGCCGACATGTAGGCCTCAGGATTGCGCAGATTCGCGTAGCGCACCCCGCAGGCGTTGCTGGTCTTTGCGCAGGCGGTGATCGGCATGTTCGTCTGGTCTCTTCGGCAGGGCCCTTGCCGGTGAAAGCCGTGCGCGCCGGCTCCCAGTCCCAGGTAGTCCTGCCAGCTCCAATAGGTCAGATTGTGACGGCACTGGCGGCCCGGGCGCGCGAAATTGGAGATTTCGTAGTGGCGGTATCCGGCCGCCGAGAGCCGCTCGATCGCCGCCTCGTACATTTCGAGTTCGAGCTCTTCGTCGGCGGCTTTGAGGTTGCCGGTCTCGCGCCGGCGCGCAAAAGGCGTGCCTCTTTCGTACGTCAGACCGTAGGCCGACACGTGCTCGGGAGCGCATTCGATCAGTTGGTCTAGGTCGGCGATCCATTCTTCGAGACGCTGGCCGGGGACGGCGAAGATCAAGTCGCAGGCCAGGTTGTCGAAGCCGGCTTTGCGTGCGGCGGCAAGCGTCGCGCGGGCGTCCCGTTCGTCGTGAATGCGGCCGAGCATCGCTAGGTGGCGCCGGCTGAAGCTCTGCACGCCGACGCTCAGGCGGCTTACGCCGGCCGCGCGCAAGGCGCGCAAACGCTCGGGTGCCGATCCTTCGAGACTGCCGGGGTTGGCCTCGAGCGAAACTTCGGCGCCCTCCTCGATGCCGAAGCGTTTGTCGAGGGCCGCGAGAAGCTTGCCGATCGATGTTGCCGAAAACAGCGAAGGCGTGCCGCCTCCGAAGAAGACCGTGCCGACCGAACGGCCGGCCCATGCCGGCCGCGCCGCGGCGACATCAATCTCACGAAGCAGCGCGCGGCAATAGTCGGCCTCGGGGACCTCGCTTACCGCGTAGGTGTTGAAGTCGCAGTACGGACAACGGTGCAGGCAGTAGGGGACGTGGATGTAGACCGAAAAGCCCAACGCCCGCTACCGCCGTCATACGTAACTGCGCAGCACGGCGACGACCACTCCGCGGATCTGCAAGTCGCGGTCGAGAACCTCGATCGGCTGGTAGTTGGGGTTGGCCGGCTGCAGGCGGACGCGACCGTCGCGTTCGCGGTAGAAACGTTTGACGGTGGCCTCACCGTCGATGTTGGCGACGACCATTTCACCGTTATTGGGTTCCGGGCGTTCCTCGACGACGATTACGTCGCCGCTGAGAATCCCCGAGTCGACCATCGAGTCGCCGGTAACACGCAATGCGTACGTGTTGCGGCGGCGCACGAAGCTCTCGGGCACCTCGATCGTGTCGGATCCCTCGATCGCTTCGATCGGAGCGCCGGCGGCGACGCGGCCGAGAAGCGGCAGTTCGCAAGCGCGAGTCCGGCGGCTGCGATCGACCAGTTCGATTGCTCGGCTGTGGTTCCACTTGCGCCGGATGCGGCCCTTGGCCTCGAGATTCGAGATGTGTTTGTGAACCGTGGCCAAAGAGTTCAGCTCGAACCGCCGGGCGATCTCCTCGAGCGTGGGTGCATAGCCGTTGTCACGAATCGACTCTTCGATGAAGTCGAGAATTTCTTTCTGTCGTTTGGTCAGTGTCATGCCGCTCCTCCCCTCCTCGTTGCTGCCGGGATAATGTGTTCACAGTAAGCGAAGATTAGGCGAAGATCAACTTTTGCGCTAGCGGCGGCGCAACTGGGCGACGGCTTTGTTGTGCTCGGCCAGGGTGGCCGAAAAACGGTGGGCGCCGCTGCCGTCGGCGACGAAGTAGAGGTAGTCGGTCGCTGCCGGGAACAGCGCCGCTTCGAGCGCGCCGCGGCCGGGGTTCGAGATCGGTCCGGGCGGCAGGCCGTCGCGGGTATAGGTGTTGTAGGGCGCCGGCTGCCGCAGGTAACGGCTCAGTCGCTTGCCGTCCCAAGGGGTGCCGGCGACCGCCAAGCCATAGATCACGGTGGGGTCGGCCTGCAGCCGCATGCCACGGCGCAGGCGGTTGTGGAACACGGAGGCGATCAACGGGCGCTCGTCTGGCCGCGAGGTTTCTTTTTCGATGATCGAAGCCAGCACGACCGCGTCGCGCAAGACGCGCTCGTGCGCGTCGCTCGCGGGATCCTGCCACGGGCGGCCACGGCCTTGCCCGCCGAGCTGCGCGAGCAGGGCGTTGCCATCGTCGGGCCGCAGGCGCGCGAGCAGTTCCTCGCTTACCTGGCGGAAACGCTGAAGCTGTAAGCGCGCGATTTCAGCCGCGCTCATTCCCGGAGCCAGGCGGTAGGTGTCGGGGAACAAGTAGCCTTCGCCGCAATTGGCCTCGTCGTCGGCGCCGCATTCGCTGAGAAAGACCGGGTCGCAGACCGCGGCGCGGTACTCGTCGGCCGCGACGATGTCGTTGGCTTCCAGCAGCCGAGCGATTTCCTGCCACCCTAGTCCTTCGGGGATTGTTACTTGGACGGTCGGCTGCGGGTTGCGAAGCAGCTCGTCGAGTACCTGGTTGGGCGTCGGCCTTCCCTCGAAGCGGTGCATGCCGTGACGAATGCTTCGGTCGACACCGCGCAGGCGCGCGAGCAGCACCAGCGCATGCGGACTTCGCACGATCCCACGGTCGGCCAATCGACGGGCGACCGCCCCCGGCGTCTCGCCCGGAGTCACTTCGATATCGACCGGGCCGGCAAGCGGCATCCCGGCCCGCAGCAAATAGGTCGCCCAGGCGACCGCGATCACGAGCGCAAGAACCGCGCTGGCAAGCAGCCTGCGTTTCATTGCTCGGGCTCGGTCGTCGCGGTCTGTGCTGCGTCAAGAAAACATTGAAGAATGAGGGCGGCCGCGGTCTTGTCGATCACGCCGCGCCGGCGCGCGCGGCGCATGCCCGACTCGATCAGCAAACGTTCACCCTCGGCGCTGGTCAAGCGTTCATCTTGGTACACTACTTCGAGCCCGCTGCGCTCACGCAGTGCGTCACAGAAGCGACGAACGAACGCGGCCTGCTTGCCTTCGGCGCCGTCCATCTCGAGAGGAAGACCAGCAACGATTCGAGTTATGCCGTAGTCGGCGAGCGCTTCGAGTATGCAGTCGATGTCGGCGTTGGTGCCGCGGCGCTCTACGACGCACAGCGGCTGAGCCGTCAGACCGAGCGCGTCGCTCACGGCAACGCCGATGCGCTTGGTACCAACGTCGAGAGCGGCAAGACGATCACGCATGGAAAAACCGGCGGACAGCGGCAAGGTAGCGCCGACGCCGAAAGCTGGCAACAAAAACCCGGACTTGTCGTTGATAATGTGAGGTAGTTTGTATTGACATTCGCTATGCGGGGAGGCAACCTGGGTGATGTGCCTTCGTACTCGGTAAGTATCTGTTGATGCGAAGGAAATGTGGAGTTGGGGTGTTGTGGGGGCGGCTTGAGCTGGGCAGTTTCGGGTCTTTAGCCCGGCATCTATTAACACCACCGGTCGTCATGGTGGCCACCGCTTGTATCGGTGTGCTCGCCTTTTCCAATGCTCGTATCGCCGAGGACGGCGCGCTCTTCGAGCGCACGCTTTCGGTTGCGAACGATCGAGAGCAAACGGCCGTAAGCCTCGAGGCGGCGGCCGGCGAGATTCGTTGCGACGTGGCGCCCGAGGCTGCAGAGGTTGCGGCCGCCGAGCCTTTGGTCATTGCGGAAAGTCCGCCGCAGCCGCCGGCCGAAGAAGTAGAAGTCGCGGCGGTGCGCCGGCGCGATGAAGTCCGCCGCAAGATCTACGTGCCCTCGCCCGATCCTAGTGCGCCCGGGTTCATTGCCGAGCCCGCGCTCGGCATTTTGCCTGAACCCGCCGGTAAGCCTTCGCGCGAAGCCGATGATGCCGAGGTACGCCACGAAGAACCCCGAGTCGCCGAGCTGCCAACGGTCGAGGAGGAAGTCCCTGTACTCGAACCGCTCGAGGCCGAGTCGGTCTACCTCTGGGAAGTGCAGGGGTTTGTTGGTCCCGAGACGCTCTACACCTTTGAAGAGGCCGCTTTCGTCGGTCCCGAACGCGCCTACGACTGGGAGCAGCAAGGATTCGTCGGCCCGGAAACCGACTATAC
>CAZJCO010000035.1:0-4164 GCA_964544375.1 uncultured Myxococcales bacterium | reverse complement strand
GTCGGCCCGGAAACCGACTATACGTGGGAGCAAGACGACGGTTTTGTCGGTCCGGAAACCGACTATACCTGGGAGCAAGACGGCGTCGTCGGTCCCGAGCCGGCGGCCGACGAAGCGACCGCCGGCGACGAGACAGTCGTTGCCGACGTGCGACGGCGCCAAAGACAACGGCGGCCTCGCGTAGCCGAAGACTTGTTGCCTGCAGAGGCTGACTCGCTTGAGCTTACTGCGGTGGCACCGGACCTTGCGGCGAGCTTTGCCTACGACTGGCAAGACGACGGCTTTGTCGGTCCGCCCGCTCCGCGGCCGGCGCAGGACGCCGTCTTCGACGTCGCCGCTGCCGATCAAGCAGTCGCTGGTCCTCCGCTTCCCGACCACTGGGGGCAGAGCGATACTCCCGCACCGGCGATCGTGACGCTGGCCGAAGCGCGGGCGAGCATTCGCGAGGAACTCGACCAGCACCATGGACTTCCTTTTGATCCGCTGGCGGCCGCGTTGCGCGAAGACGCAAAACCCAAGGCCAAGGCCGCAGCCAAGAAAGCGAGTCCGTTCGAAGAGTTCCTTGCCGAGGAGCACGAATACGACACCGTTACCTACACACGAAAACTCACGCACGAACTAGCGTATGGCGAGACCATGTCCGAGGTGCTCGGCGCAGCCGGCGTGAGTCAAGGGGAGGTCGAAGAGTGGGTCCGTGCCGCGGGGCGCGCCTACAACTTGAATCACGTCTATGCCGGGCAAGAGTTGTCGCTACTGATGCAGATGCCCGAGACCGAGCTTCGGCGCCTCAGCCTGGAAATCGATCACACGACGCGTTTGGTTGCAGAGCGCGACGCGGGCGAGGTCGTCGCCCGGCGCGAGGAGATTCCCTACGAGCGGCGGCTGCGCGTTGCCGGCGGCACGATCGAGCGCAGTTTGTACGTCTCGGCGATGAAGCAGGGGGTTCCCGACAAAATCATTTCGGAGGTCGCCGAGATCCTCGGCTGGGAGGTCAATTTCGGCGCACTCTATCCGGGTGCGTCGTTCCGCGTGGTCTACGAGGAACTGGCGCGGACCGATACGCCCGAGTCAATACCCGGGCGCGTGCTTGCCGTCGAAGTCGAAAACCGGCAGCGCCGCTACGAGGGTTTCTACTTCCGCATGCCCGACGGCTCCCATGCGGGCTACTACAACCGCCAGGGCGAGGCCCTTGGCCGAAGCTTTCTGCGCTATCCGGTTGCCTACTCGCGCATTTCCTCGCAGTTTTCCAAGGCCCGCTTCCATCCGGTACTCAAGCGCCGGGTGCCGCACTACGGCGTCGACTTTGCCGCTCCGCCAGGTACGCCTGTCAAGGCGGTCGCCGACGGCAAGGTTGAGAAAGCCGGATGGTACGGCGGCAACGGCCGCTTCGTCAAGATCCGTCACGACCGCGTCTACGAGACCGGCTACGCTCATCTCTCGCGGATTGCGCGAGGGTTGCGAGCCGGCGCGAACGTAAAGAAAGGGCAGATCATCGGTTACGTCGGTTCGAGCGGCCTGGCGACCGGCCCGCACCTGCATTTTGCGATGTACCGAGGGGGCAAGTACGTCGACCCGTTGAAGGCCAACCTTCCGCGACCGCAGCCGCTTGCCGGCAACGCGCGCGCCGGCTTCCGCATGACCGCCGATATGATGGAAAGGACCTACGCGCGGGCAGGCTTCGGCCACGAAGAGGAAACCACGCGCGTTGCGACGGCTATCGCCGAAGAAGAATCCGCGCGCTAGTTTTCTATTCTCCGCTACGCTCGCGAATAACGTCTCGGATCGGACCCCACAGGGAGCTGCCGGCCGCGATCAAGCCGGGCAACAGGGTCTTTTCGTTGTTGAAGCTAAGCGGCTTGCCGTAGCGATCGGTAACGACGCCGCCGGCTTCTTCGACCAGTACCGTGCCGGCGCAGATGTCCCATTCGTTCTTTGGCGTGAGCGAGAAGGTCGCGTCCGCCTCGCCGGCGGCGATCAGGGCAAACTTGTATGCCACGCTGCCCGTCGGCTTGACGCGCATCGCGTCCTCGTAGTCCTTCCACTCCCCGCGCTTGGTCTCCGAGCGGCTGGCGAGCACGACCGCCTGAGATAGATCGGTTTGCTCGCCGCAACGAACGGGCTCGTCGTTGAGCGTGGTGCCGCGGCCGCGTGCGGCGGCGAAGAACTTTTCTTCGACCGGGTTATAGCTGACGCCGACCTGGACCACACCGCCGGCGGTAAATGCAACGCAAACGCAGAACTCGGGAATGTGCTGTGTGTATTCCTTGGTGCCGTCGAGAGGGTCGACGATCCAGACACGCGACTTTGACAAGCGCTCGGCGGAATCTCGGGTTTCTTCGGAGAGCCAGCCGTCTTCCGGAAAGGCGCCGAGGACGACCTGCTTGATCGCCTCGTCGGCCTCTGTGTCGGCGATTGTCAACGGGTTGTCGGGAGCCTTCTCGTGAACCTCGTAGTCTCCTTTATAATACTTGCGGACAATCGCCCCTCCGACACGTGCCGCCTCGATCGCGACTTCGAGTTCCCGTTCCCAGCTTGCCACCGTATCCTCCTTGCCTCGCTTTCTTACAGGGTGATCGGCCATCCTCGCGCGGTCGCACCGGCAGGGCAAACCGTGAACCCCTCAGGGGGGTAGACAGTCACCCGAAAGGGTGGCTAACTGGTCTATCGATGGTGTCGGTCGCGAGACAAGGTCTACTCGGCGTGCTGTTCTCGCTTGTTGCAGCATCTGCTGTGACGAATGCTGCGGCTGCTCTGGTCCAACTGACCGACGTCACGGGCACGTCGTGTGCCATCTTTTCCTCCGCGGTTAGTTCGGATACGGGCGTCATCGTCTTCGAGAGCTCGTGCAATCCGACGAACGAAAACGCCGACGGAAATTCGGAAATCTTTGCCGTCGATCTTGCCGGTACGGTCGTGCAGTTGACGGACACGGTTGCCTGTACCAATCGAGCGTGGTCGGTCAGCGCCGACGGCTCGGTGATCGCATTTGATAGCAACTGCGACATCGTCGGAGCAAATACCGACGGCAGTCTCGAGGTATTCGTGTTCGACGGGAGCGTGTCGCAAGTAACCGACGGGCAGTTCTGTTCCAGCGCCCATCCGTCGCTCGACGGCGCCGGCAGCTGGCTCGCCTACGACAGTGACTGCGATCCGCTCGGTGCGAATGCAGACGGCAACAACGAGATCTTCCGCGTGCGTACGTCCGGGACCGGCCGCAAGCAGTTGACGTCCGACGCGAGCGCCGGCGGATGCGGCAGTTTCGATGCCTCGAGCAACGCCGCCGGTGACCTGATCGCGTTCGACAGCGACTGCGATCTGACCGGAACCAACGTCGACCAAGTGGTCGAGATCTTCCAGGTGACCGACCGCAAACAGGTCAGCCAAATCTCCGCCTCTGCCGACGACACCTGCGGAAGCATTTCCCCGCGTTCGAATGCGGTCGGCGATATCGTCGTTTTTGAAAGTACTTGCGACTTTTCCGGCCTGAACGTCGATGGCAGTGTCGAGATCTTTCGCCGTTTGGGCGACGGTAGCATCGAACAACTGTCGAACGACGGTGGGGATCCGACGTGCGACAGCACCTTTCCTCAGATCGGCAATACCGGCGACTCGGTTACGTTTACCAGCTTTTGCGATCCTCTCGGATCGAACGCGGATGCGGGTTTCGAGATCTTCCGCAGTGACGGTGCCTCGCTCGTGCAGATTACCGACGGAACCGGGTGCGACAGTTTCTCCGCCGCGGTCGACCCTTTGGAGAAAGTCACCTTCTATGTCTCCGACTGCGACCCGACCGGCGCCAACTCGGATCGAAGCTTCGAACTCTTTGGCCAGGGCTCGTGCGCTTGCGGTGCGCCCATCAGTCAGTATCTAAACGGACCGCTTCCTACCGCGAGCGACGCGTTGTTCGTCCTGCGCTCGGCAGTCGGACTCGCTACCTGCTCGCTCTGCGAGTGCGACGTCGACTCCGATTTGCGTACGAGCGCTACAGACGCTCTGATCGTCCTGACACGCGCCGTCGGACAGGGTACTCCCCTGCTCTGCCCGCTGTAGAGAGTCATCATGAAGCCGCTGCTGCCCCTTGCGCGCTTGATCGCTACCGGCGCATACACCGGCTATGCCCCGGTGGCGCCGGGGACCGCCGGTACGGTTCCGGCGGTGGCGCTG
>CAZJCO010000034.1:0-13824 GCA_964544375.1 uncultured Myxococcales bacterium | reverse complement strand
AGGATGCTGAGCGTCGCAAGCTCAGCAGAGTACGGTCGCAGCGCGCAAAACCTCTCGCGGTGACGCAGGCGCCGGCCTTCTTCGGCGCCGATGAGGTCGTCGCTCTTGAGCACGCTCCCGCGAATCGTGATGCGGTGCCCCGCGTGCAACTGTTTGAGGTAGCGGCGACCTTTTTCATCGAGAAGGACGACGAACTCTCCGTCCTGCAGCGGTCCCCGGCGCATGAGTCCAACAGTCGCCAAAGCTGCCATCGATTGCAACGAGGGGCCGCCAAAGGTGAGCAGTCTTGCGCGTGCCGCTCTTGACTGCGCAAGCCCTCGTTCCTACACTGGCCAATCCTTTGCCGGCGCTGCCGTCCCGCAGTACCGTCCGGGAGTAAAAACGTGGCGACGAAAACTGCGAAAACGGCGCAGAAGCAACGAGAAGACAGCAAGCGTGCATGCCCCGACTGTGGCGCCGAGGCGCGGGTGGTGCGATACGTGGGCTATGGACCGCAGGGGCTTTTCTGGGTGTGCGAGAAGAGCTGCGGTTACATGGAGCGCACGAAATAGCCCGGCGGCCGAGCAGCGCAGCGAGTATGGCTCGAAGCTCGAAGAAAAAACCAGCGGGCGGCGGGGGCGGCTTCCAGATCTTCGATGATCCCGATCCCACGACGGTCGACGGCGATGACGACCTTCCCAAGGACGAGATCGGACGCCAAAAGATCAAGCAACAGTACGTTGATCTTCTCGGCATCCGTCTAGAGAAACTCAAGGGACGGATTCTCAATCGCGAGCGCATCAATAAGACGGTCGAGGGGATTTACTTCATCTGCGCCCGTTGCATTCAGGTGCGGCACAACCTCGATGAAGGCCTGGTCGAAGACGAAAATAACGAAAACAATCTCTGCGTTCCTTGCTTCAAGGCGATGAACGAGCCGGTCAAGGCCGCTTCGACGAAAGCGTCTCGCAAGAAGAGCAAGTCGACACCCAGCAAACGCTCGCGCAGCGCGCGTAAGAAGTAGTCAGCCCTCTCCCAATCGACGTTGCAGCTTGGCGTAGGCGGCGACGAAGTCGTCGGCGACCGCGGCGGTCACGTCGAGTTGCGGCTCTCGCCGCAAACGCAGAGCGTGCAGCAGATGCCCGCAACGGGTCCCGGCCGGCGCCGGAGGACCGCCGTAAAGGCGGTCGCCGATCAACGGGTGGCCGGCCCACGCGAGATGGGCGCGGATCTGGTGCGGGGCGCCGCTTCGAGTCTTCGCCAGAACCAGGGTCCAGGCCGAGCCTGAGTCGAGCGGCTCGATCTCGCTTCGTGCGGCCAGCGGCCGGTCGCGGCGTTTGGCGGGGACCACCCGCGTGCGGCGCCGCGCCAACGCGGTGTCGATCTCGAGCCGACGATCGATCAACCCGTCGACCAGCGCGAGGTAGTGCTTTTCGACCCGGTGGCTGGAAAAGGCTGACCTCCAGGCATCGAAGCTGAAGTCGGTCGTCGCGGCCAGCAGGATCCCGGACGTGTCCTGGTCGAGGCGATGAACCAGCCCGGCCTCCCGTGGTGAGCCTATGCGGCGTTGGCCTTTGTCGAGAGCGGCCAGCCAGTCGGCTACCGAGCCGCCGGAACGACCGGCAACGCTGTGTAGCCCGGCCGGTTTTGCCAGAACGATCAGCCCTCTTGCACGCCGAACGACACGCACCGCGCTTTCGGGCCGCCCGATTGGCGCCGGACTTCGCCCGATGACGCGAACCTCTTGGCCTGTGCGCAAACGTCGGCCGCCGGCCAGAAGGCCGCCGTCGACGAAAACGCGGCCTTCGCGGATGAATTCGCGCGCCTGTCGGCGCCCACAGTTGCAGGCTTCGGCGACCATCAGATCGAGGCGCACGCCGCTTCTCGTTACCGTTGCGGTGATGGCGGTAGAGTCGAGGTCACCGGACGAAGCGCCCGGGTTCGCGCTGTTAGCGGCCGACGCGATCGAGACTCTCCTCAACGACCCGATAGACCCGGCGCGACACGAGCAGCGACATGTGGCCGACGTCGTCGACTTCCACGTTCATCGCGCCCGGGTATTCGGCCAAGCGTTGGGGAAAGACTAGGGCGTCGAATCCCGAGAACACGGCGGTAATAGCCAGGCGCGATGGTAAGGGGTCGTTCTCCGCCAAGCCTTGGAGAAATCTCGACCCGGGTCGCATCGGTTTGATTCGCGGCCAGGAAAGAAATGCGGCGAGAACCGTACCCTGATGGGGCGTTCCCAAGGTGACCAGGCGACCGATGAAATCGAGACCGCCGCAGTCGCGCATGGCGGCGCGGGCGAGCAATCCGCCGAGGCTGTGGGCCACGATGTCGACTTGATCGGCGCCACTTTCCTCGCGGATGCTTGCGATCTGTCGCGCGATCGTCGCGGCTTTGCGATTCATGTCGGCCCCGGTACTCGGGTAGCCCAGCAGATAGGGCCTGCGGCCTGCGCGGCGCAATCGCAACGCCAGCAGGCCGAGGGATGCCGGGGTCATCGCCCAACCGTGCAGCAGCACCACCGGCCGCCCGCCTCCGGATCCGAGCGCCCGGGGCCGCCCCCGACACAGGAGGCCGAGCGGCCACGTAAGTAAGGCCAGGCCGAGCGATACCGCTTCGATCAACCACGGGCCGATCGCGTATCTGAGCGGGCGCCGCTGCTGCTGCGCCATGGGGCCGTGCGCGCGCCGTTCGTAGAGCCACAGGGTGTAGACCAGCGTCTCGAACGCGACGACAAACGCGATCAGGCAACACAGAGCCAAGCGCATGCTGCGGACGGTAACGACCCGCAGCGTTCAAGGCAACGGTCGCTCGCCGGTTGCTTTTGCACCGGCAGAACTCGATCATCGCCCGGTCGCGATGGCCAAACATCGAAAGAGCGCAGACCATAACGTTCCGCTTGCTCGTCGCTACGCCGTCATCATGGCAGGCGGAGTCGGCGCTCGATTCTGGCCCTGGAGCCGCGTTGCACTGCCAAAACAGTTGCTGCCACTGAGCGGATCGCGATCGATGCTGGCCGAAACCGTTGCACGACTCGCCGGGGTGGTTCCGAGCGACAACATTCTGGTCGTGACCTCGCGCCGCCTGCGTTCGGCCGTGCGGGCGGAACTACCGCAGTTGCCGTCGACCAACGTTCTTTGCGAGCCGATCGGACGGAACACCGCGCCCTGCATCGGCTGGGCGGCAATCGAGCTGCGGCGGCGCGACGCGGATGCGGTAATGAGCGTGCTACCGGCCGACCACGTCGTGAGACCACGTGCGGCTCTAGCTCGGGCCTTACGCAAGGCGATGGCACTCGCGGACCAGCGCGAAGTCCTGGTTACCTTGGGCATCGAGCCTTCGTTCCCGGCGACCGGCTACGGTTACATCCGTTGCGGTGCGCCGTTGGTAGGGGAGCCGGGGGTCTTCTCTGTTCGCCGTTTTTGCGAAAAACCGTCTTTGGCAAAGGCCAAGCGCTTCGTCACGGCGGGAGATTACTACTGGAACAGCGGCATGTTCGCTTGGCGCGCGGACGTCATTTTGGCGGCGATCGGCAGACACCTGCCGGATCTTTCGCAAGCTCTCCGCCGCATAGACCAGGGTCGCCGTGGGCGCCAGGTCTCGCGAGCCGTACTCGACCGGGTCTTCCCGCGGCTGCCGTCCATTTCGATCGACTACGGTGTGATGGAGAAGGAATCGCGGGTAGTGCTGCTGCCCGCGCCTTTCGAGTGGAGCGACATCGGCAGTTGGGACGCTGTCGGCGAACTTTGGCCGAGCGATTCCCAGGAAAACCGCTCTCGGGATCCTCTGCTGGCGGTCGAGGCCAGCGGGAACGTTGTGGCGACGCGCGGAAAGCCGGTAGCCCTACTCGGGGTAAAGGACCTGACCGTGGTTGATTCCGGCGACGCTTTGCTGATCTGTCCGCGCAGTCGCGCCGAGGAAGTGCGCGTGGTGGTCGACGCTCTCGGGCGCGCCGGCTGGAAAAAACTGCGCTGATCGGCCGCGGGCGCTTCCGCTCGGCACGGGATTGAGGTAACAGTTCGTGATCCCAAGGGTTTCGAGCGATGCCTGAACATGCGGCGGAAAAGCAGGAGAGCGTTGACGAACGCACCGCGACCGGCGCGCAGACAGCATCGGCGCACCCCTCGGCGATGCGCCAGCGTTTCAATCCGATCGCAGAGTTTTTGTTGCGCCGTATCTTTCGGCGCGTGGTTGTGAACGAGGCCCTGGTCGCCAAAATCCGTTCGCTCGCCGACCAGGGCAGTATCGTCTACATCTTGCGGCAATCGTCCTTCGTCGACTACTGCTTGGTCAACTACGTGCTACGCCGAGAGAAGCTCCCGCTTCCGGTGTTCGCCAACGGCGTGTCGGCGCTGCCGCTCTTCCCACTGCCGGAAATGCTCGGTCGCATGCGGCTAATTCTGCTTGCCAGGTTCTTCGGCCGCCAGCGCGCGGCTGCCGTCCAGGATCACGATTTTTGCGTGCGCGCCGTCAGCCAAGGGCGACCGGTCCTGGTATTCATGCGCGGTCGCCGCAGCGCCGGCGTTTTGCGCGGCTGGCTGCGGCGCAGCGCGGTTTCTAAGGTAGGATCGGACTATCTGCGCGAAATCATTCACGGCCACCGAGAAGGCGAACCCGAAAAGTACGTCATTCCGCTGGCGCCTTTCCGCGGCCGCAACTTTTACCGACGTGGCACGGGAATTTCCGCGGCCATCTACAGTGTGCAGGAAGTACCGAGTGACCTGCGCAAACTCGCAACCTATTGGCTCAATCGGGGCGATCTTTTCATCACGGTCGGAAAAGAAGTCGCCCTCGGCGAATTTCTTACAACGTACGCATCAGATAGCGAGGAACGTGTCGCCCAACGACTGACTCGGGCGATACAGATTTTCCTGCACCGCGAGGAAAGAGTCGTGCTAGGGCCGGCCTTGATTCCGCGACGGAAGGTGAAGAGCCTGGTCGTGGAAAACGAAGAGGTAGAACAGGCTGTTCGCCTCCTTTCGCAAGAAAGTGGGACGCCGACCGCCAAGCTGCGCAAGGAGGCCGGTTCTTACTTCGAAGAGATCGCCGCCAACTTCAACGGTATTCTCTTCGGTGTCGTTGCCTACGTATTCATCAAGGTCTGGAACCGAATGTTTTCCGGGCTGGTTCCGATCGGCTTCGACGAAGTCGTCGAGAAAGTGCGGCATCATCCGGTGGTCTTGGTTCCCTGCCACCGCAGCCACCTCGACTACTTGATCATTTCCTACTTGTTCCATCAGAACTTCGTCAGCCCACCGCATATTGCTGCCGGTATCAATATGGCGTTTTGGCCGATGGCGCCGGTGTTTCGCGCGTCGGGAGCCTACTTCATTCGCAGAAGTTTCGGTGACAACACGCTCTACAAGATCGTTTTCAAGCAGTACCTGAAGTTCTTGATCCGCGACGGATACACCCAAGAGTTCTTCATCGAGGGGGGACGAAGTCGTACGGGCAAGATCATGACGCCACGCCTCGGGATGCTGTCGGCCATCGTAGGCGCCTACCTGTCGGGCGTGCGGAGAGATCTCTACCTCGTGCCGGTTTCGATTCACTACGGCCGTATCGTCGAAGAGGAAGCCTACGAACGAGAACTCACGGGCACCGAGAAGCAGGCCGAGAGCTTTTCGGCCTTGCTGCGCGCACGACGTTTTTTGCGCCAGCGCTACGGTCAAGTCTACGTGTCTTTTGCCGAGCCGATCTCACTGGCCGAGCTGCTCGGCGACCGCAAGAAGCGCTACGCTGAGGCAAGCGACGTTCCCGAGGTAGAAGAGGAAAAGCGGCGCTTTGTGCAGAAGCTCGGGTTTCGTATTCTACGCGAGGTCAACGGCTGCGCCGTTGCCGGCGCAACTTCGGTCTCGGCAACCGTACTGCTCGGAGCACGCAGCGGCGGCAAGAGGTATTCGGAATACGTTTCTCAGGCCAACGCCCTGGTAGATTACGTTCGTCATCAAGGAATCACGCCAACGGCTTCTCTCAAGCGAAACGCCGGCGATTTTCGCGAGAGTTTGGGCTTTCTTTCCGCTAGCGGTTTGATCGATATTCTTTATCGCGGCGAAGAGGAAATCGTCGTCGTTCCCGAACAAAGACGCCTCACTCTGGATTTTTACAAGAACAACCTCATTCACGCATTCCTGTTCCCGGCCTTGACAATTCTCGCTTTGCGCGAAGGTATCGATGAAGCTCAGCTTGCCGACGACGTTTGGTGGTGGCTGGACTTGTTCCGCTACGAGTTCGCGCTGCCGGACAAAGAAGAGCTGCCCGAGCTCGTGCGCTGTCAACTCGACTACCTGCGTTCGGTTGCGGCCTACGGCGACGACGGCGTCGACTGCAGCCACCCGTTCGTTCGGGCGGTGGTGCCCGTGCTCGATAACTTTCTCGAGGGCTATTGGATTGCCGCGCGCACGGTGGCGGATGCCGTTACCGAGGAAGGTTTGACGGAAAAGGCGCTGATCGAAGAGTATCGCAAGAACTTTCGCGCAGGTATGTTGCTGGGCGAAGTCGTGCGACCGGAGGGCAATACCACGGTATTGCTACGGAACGCTTTGAATCGCTTCAGAGAGTTAGGGTACGTGGCCTTCCGTGCAGGTGGCCGCGGCGGCCGCGACCGTATCGTGGTCGCGGGCGAGGACCTCGGTGAGATGCGGGCGCTGGCCGAACGGACCGAGCACCGCCTGCTTCATGGAAGCCTGTCGGAGGTAAACAATGGGGCTGAGCGAAGCTAGTTTTCGAGAGGATCTCAAGACGGCGATGCGTGCCGCAGATAGCTTACGCGTGCGCGTGCTTCGTGGGCTCCTCGCCGCGCTCAAGAACCGGACGATCGAGGCGCGTGGCGAATCGCTGAGCGAAAACGACATCGTCGCGTTGGTCAAGCGCGAGATGAAGCAGACGCGCGAAACCCTCGAGTTCGCGCGTAAAGGAAATCGGAGCGAAACGATCGAAGAGCAGGAGCAATTGCTGGCGGTACTCGAGGGCTACCTGCCGCAGCAGCTCGGGGAACAGGAACTCCGCCAGGTGATCACCGGCATCGTCGACTCGCTGGCCGACGCTTCAATCGGAGTCGTCATGAAGGCGCTGTCCGCCGAACACGCGGGCCGCTTCGACGGAAAAACAGCGAGCCGGCTGGTGCGCGAAGCGATCGCCGCAAAAGCCGACTGAATACCATGGCCGACTCACTTCCGATCATCGAACGCCTGCAAGCGGAGCTCGCCGAGTTGACGCGGGAATTGTCGATCGAGTTGCCGAAAGAACTCGAGCGCGCTCGAGCACATGGCGACATTAGTGAAAACGCCGAATACGAGGCGGCCAAAGAACGGCAGGGCGTGCTTCACGCGCGCGTCGCGAGACTCGAGGAGCGGATTCGCGAGTTGTCCATGTTTTCACGCGCTTCGATCCGCCGCGGGGTCGTCGGCTATGGCAGTCGTGTCGAGGTCGAGGACGTCGATAACGGCGACAGTTTTCTCTACGAATTGGTCTTTCCCGAAGAGGCCGACCCGGCGCACGGACGCGTCTCGATCGCTTCTCCGCTCGGCCAGGCCCTGTTGCATCGCCGCGAAGGCGACGAAGTAACGGTCAACAGTCCTTCCGGACGTCGCGTGCTAGAAGTGCTTTCACTTACGACCATCCACGAACGCTCAGACGACGAGCCTAGAGCCTGAAACGGACCCCGCGATGCAATCCTATGACAACCTCGCTCAGATGTTCTTCGATGCCGCTGGGCGCTGGTCCTCGGAACCCCGTTATCTCGTCAAACGCGCCGGCAGTTACCGGGCGACCGACTGGAAGAGTTGTCGCGAGCGGGTCGAAGCAATTTCCGCCGCGTTGGTCGATCTCGGAGTTCAAGCGGGCGACCGCATTGCGATTCTGGCCCACACGCGTCCCGAATGGACGGAGATCGATATCGCGGCACTTTCAATCGGCTGCGTGACGGTGCCGATCTATCCGTCGAACCTGCCGGCGGAATGCGCTTTTCTTCTGGCAGACGCCCAAGCCCGCGTCGTCTTCGTCGAAGATCCCGATCAAGCCGAGAAAATCGTTGCGGCGGAAGAGATGGGCGCCGAACTTGACGGCCGCCCGCTGCCGGTTCGCTTAGACCACCTGTTCCTGATCGAAGGAACGCATCATCGCGGCCGCACGTTCTCGGAGCTGACCAAGACTGGCGCAGAGAAGTGGCCGGACCACCGAGAGGAAATCCAAAGCCGTACCGAAGCACTAGACCGCGACGATCTGGCGACGATCGTCTATACCTCGGGGACCACCGGGGTTCCGAAAGGCGTGCTACAGACCCACGGCAATCATCTGGCGACGATTGAGGCGGCCGAACGCATGGGCATCGTTCGCCACGGAGACATCGATTTCGCCTTCCTGCCGCTGGCACATTCCTTCGGCCGCATGATGGAGTATCTCGGTCTTTGCTTGGGGACGGTAACGGCTTACGCGGAAGCAATTGACACGATCGCCTCCGACATGGCGCTGAGCAAACCTCATTTTCTCCCGTCGGTACCCAGGATCTTCGAAAAAGTGCACGCCGCGGTCTACCGTGCCCGTGCCGAGAGTTCACCGCTGGCTCGTGCGATCTTCGACTGGTCGATTGCTATCGGAGAACGACGCGCCGACTACGTCAACGCCGGCAGTCCGGTGCCGATTTGGCTCGGGCTTCTCGACCGCATTGCCGATACCCTGGTGCTGGGGAAGATCAAAGCGCGCGTTGGCGGTCGCATTCGTTATTTCATCTCCGGCGGAGCGCCGCTTTCGCCCGAGATCAACCGCTTCTTTCACGCGGTCGGAATGCCGGTACTCGAAGGATACGGCCTGACGGAGACGACACCGATTCTGACCTGCAATCTGCCCGGACGGACCAAGATCGGCACCGTCGGCGTGCCTTTGCACAAAGTGACGATCCGCCTCGCCGAGGATGGTGAGATCCTGGCAAAAGGGCCGAACGTCTGTTCAGGATACCATCGCCGGCCCGAGGAGACCGCCGCCGCGTGGGACGCAGACGGCTGGTTCCACACCGGAGACATCGGCGAGATTGACGGCGACGGATTCTTGCGTATTACCGACCGTAAGAAAGAACTGATCAAGACGGCAGGCGGCAAGTACGTCGCACCGCAGAAAATCGAGAATCTTCTCAAGGCGCGTCCGCTGATCAGCCAGGCCGTCGTCATCGGTGACCGCCTCAAATATTGCGTCGCGTTGCTGACGGTAGACGACGAAGCCGCTCGCAGCTGGACCCAAGCGGCCGGAGTGGCACTCGAGCCAGGTGCGGCGTGGGCCGCCTGTGCGCCGCTGGTCGCAGAGCTGCAAAAGCAGGTCGACGGAGTCAACGAAGGCTTGGCCTCCTACGAGTCGATCAAGTATTTCCGCGTCTTGCCTCGTGATTTTTCGATCGAGCAGGGGGAACTTACGCCTAGCCTCAAGGTCAAGCGAAAGGTCATTACCGAACGCTACGCCGCCGAGATCGGCAGCATGTACTCTTCCTGAACCTCGACCTTGGATTCTTGAACTCCCGGGGGGGCTGTGGTACACGACAGTTGACATCTGGGGCATCTTGAGGGGTGGGCCCGTAGCCCGCCTTTTTTTGTGGCCGACTAGCGGTGGCGCCACCCCGATCCAGAGGGTGTTGCTGGTGGCATTGAGCGACGAAGAAATCAGGGCTCTGGCAGAGCCGGTCGCCACCGACCTCGGTCTGGAGTTGTGGGACGTTCAGCTTCGTGGAAGCGCGCCTCGATGCGTGCTGCGTGTTTTCCTGGATCGCCCGGGCGAGCAGGCGGGTGTCACTGTCGCCGATTGCGAAGCCGTCAGTCGGCGCCTGAGCGACATCATCGATACCTACGATGCGATCGATGGCCACTACCTGCTCGAGGTTTCTTCTCCGGGTATCAATCGGCAGCTCAACCGCGTTGAGCACTTCGAGCGAGTGATCGGTAGCCGTGTGAAGGTTCGACGGCGAGAGGACGACGGAAAGGTAGCAGAATTGGCCGGCATTCTAAAAGCTTTCGACGGGACGACGCTACAAGTCGAAGGGGCGGACGGACACATCCGGGCCCTCGATTTCGCAACCGTCGTCGATGCGCGAACCGAATTCGACTTCGAGCAAGACTCTCGCCATTCGGGACACGCAGGAAGCAAGGGTAGGTAGACGGATCATGCAACAAGAACTGAGCCGAGTGATCGAACAGGTCAGCAAGGAGAAGGGGATCGAACCCGCTCTTGTGATCGAGGCGATCGAAGAGGCGATGAAGTCCGCCGCCCGCAAAACGTTCGGGCCGGATGTCGAGCTCGAAGCAAAGTACAATCCGAATAGCGGATTGGTCGACGTCTATGGCGTAAAGACGGTCGTTGCGGAAGTCGAGGACACCGAGAACGAGATAAGCGTGGAGCAGGCTCGGGCCGAACTCGACCCCGAGGCGCAGTTGGGTGACGAGATCCTGATCAAACTCGACACCGCTCCATTCGGACGGATCGCGGCGCAGGCGGCCAAACAGAATATCGTTCAGAAGGTGCGCGATTACGAGCGCGCCATGATTTACGATGAGTTTAAAGAATTGCACAACACGATTCAGTCGGGAATCGTGATGCGGTTCGAGCGGCGTAACATCATCGTCCAGCTACGGCCGAACGTCGACGCGATCCTTCCCGCCGATCAGCAGATTCCACGCGAACGCTACCGGCAGGGCGATCGCATCCGGGCGCTGATTACCCACGTGGACGAGTCCGTGCGTGGACCTCAGATCGTATTGTCTCGGACCAGTCCCGAGTTGGTCCGCAAGCTTTTCGAGCAGGAGGTTCCGGAGGTTTACGAGGGCATCGTCGAAATCAAGGACGTCGTACGCGAACCGGGCGGGCGAGCGAAGATCGCGGTGGTTTCCCACGACAGCGACGTCGACCCCGTCGGCGCCTGCGTCGGGATGCGCGGCAGCAGGGTACAGGCGGTCGTGCAGGAGCTTCGCGGCGAACGCATAGATATCGTGCCCTGGACGCCCGACGAGACCGAGTTCGTCTGCCGCGCGCTGTCTCCGGCGAAAGTATCGCGCATCGTGATCGACGAGGAAGAACACACGATGGAGGTCGTGGTACCTGACGATCAGCTGTCGTTGGCAATCGGACGCAAGGGACAGAACGTGCGCTTGGCCGGTAAGCTGGCCCGTTGGAAACTCGACGTCACCAGCGAGGCTGACTACGAGAGGCGCCAGCGCGAGTCGCGCCGTTCGCTTCGTCGCGTTGCCGGACTCGGCGACCTGCGGGCGGAACTCCTACTGACCGACGGATACAAATCGGCGGCCGAACTTTCGACCAGCGCTCCGGAAGAAATTGCCCCAGTGGTCGACACTTCCGTCGAAGAGGCGGCGGCCTTCGTTGCTTCGGCGGTCGAAGCGGCGGAGAACGAGCGCATCGAAAAGATGGTCTTGCGGGTTGCCCGTGCGATTGCTGAAGCCGCGATCGCGCTGCGGCCGCCGGAAGAACCGGAAGAACCGGAAGAAACCGAAGAGGCCGCGCAGCAAGAAGATCAAGAAGTAGCGGCGGCAGCGACGGACTCTACGGACGCCGAGGATCGGACCGACGCCGGCGGCGAGGAAGCTTGATGGAGCGAATGCGACATCACGCGGTACGCACCTGCGTTGGCTGCGGCCAGCGAGACGAGCAGCGTCGCATGCTGCGGATCGCCGCTCGCGAGGATGGTTCGCTCGGCTTGTGCGTCTGCGGCGGGCGGGGAGCGTACGTACATGGCAGTCGTTGCTGCCTGTCTGCTCTGGACAAGTCACGTTTGATCTCCCGCTCTCTGAGGAGATCGCTTGATCGAGAGGTCCGCCGCGCGCTGATGGTCGGACTGGAGAGACGGCTCGGGCAGGAGCCGTCGGACGAATAGAAGGGCCGGTGGCGAGAAGTTCATGGGACGCAAGCGAATACACCAGCTAGCCGCGGAATGGGGCGTTACCAGTAAAGACATTCTGGAACGTCTCGATAAGATGGGGATCAAGGGCAAGAAGGCCCAGAGCGGTCTTTCGGAAGGCGAGATCCAGCGCGTCTACGACGAGATGGGCTTGGCCACCGCCGAGGAGCCGCGCGTCGTGACCCACCGCAGTATCGACCGCGGTGAATCCGGCCCTGCCGAGACCGTCGTTACCGAGACGCGCCTGAAACGCGGGGTTTTCCGGCGGCGTACGCGGCGCACGATGGTACATGCAGAAGACGCCAACGGCGGGCTCGCTTCGCAAATCGCGGGGCTCGGCGTTGCTGTGGCGACTGCCGTCAATCTCTCGCCCGATCTGCTGGCGTCTCTCGATCCGGACCAAGAACTACACGGCAACTTGCTGGTCGCCGCCGGCGCCGCCGAACCGGTGATCGAAGAGCCCGAAGCGATCGAAGAGGAAGAGCACGAACCCGCCGAAATCGAGCATGCCCCGATCGACGAGGCGGATCGAGAGGCTGCCTCCGTCGAGGAAGAGGAGGGGGAAGAAGAGGCGGAAGCTCCGATCGAAGAGCCCGAGAAGCTGGCCGAAGAGATGCTCAATCGCGCCGAGCAGGCTAAGGGAACCGAGAGCCAAGAAGAGGCGTCGGCGGGGCCACGCGTGCTCGGCCGCATCGACCTCACGCGCAAACCCAAGCCCGTTCTGCCGCAGCAGAAGCAGGTCGAGACGGAGCCGGAGAAAAAAGCCAAGGAAGAAGAACAGCGCCCCGGCCGCAAGCGAAAGCGGAAGGTGGTACGCAAAGAGGACATGTTCGATGCCTTCGAACGGTCCTTCCAAGGTCGACCGCGCAAACGGCGAGCGGCGCCCGGGCAGAAGATCCAAAAGACCGAAGTTACCGTCCCCAAGGCCAGCAAGCGCGTCATACGAATCAACGAGGTGACCTCGCCCGGAGAACTCGCCAAAGCGATGGGGATCAAAGTCGGCGAGACGCTCGGCGTGTTGATGAAGCTCGGCGTGATGAAGAGCGTCAACGATACGTTGGACTTCGAAACGGCCGTCTTGGTGGCCGGTGAATTCGGCTATACGGTCGAAAATACCGCCGTCAGCGTCGAGCAACTGTTGCATGCCGAGGGGACGGGAGCCGACGACGACGTGCAGGCACTTCCGCGACCGCCCGTCGTTACCGTGATGGGACACGTCGATCACGGCAAGACATCGCTGCTCGACGCGATTCGCGAGAGCAAGGTGGTTGACTCGGAGTCGGGCGGGATTACGCAGCACATCGGTGCCTACACCGTGAATACACCACAGGGAGAGATCTGCTTTCTCGATACGCCGGGCCACGCGGCCTTTACCGCGATGCGGGCGCGCGGTGCGAGCGTGACCGATATGGTGATTCTGGTGGTGGCGGCCGACGACGGAGTGATGCCGCAGACGATCGAGGCGATCAATCACGCCAAAGCCGCCGAAATTCCGGTAGTGGTTGCAGTCAACAAGATCGACCGGCCCGACGCGAACCCCGATCGGATCAAGCAACAACTTGCCGAACACGGGCTGCAACCCGAAGACTGGGGCGGGGACACACAGTTCGTGGAAGTATCGGCGCTGCAAAAGAAAGGCATCGACGACTTGCTCGAAGGCGTGTCTCTGCTTGCCCAGATTCTCGAACTCAAGGCGCCGGTGGATACGAGCGCTCGCGGCACGGTAATCGAAGCACGGCTCGACCGCGGTCGCGGGCCGGTTGCCACGCTCCTGGTGCAGGAGGGCGTGCTTCACGCCGGCGACTACTTCGTCGTGGGCAGAACCAACGGCCGCGTGCGTGCCATGATGGACGATGCCGGCCACGAGGTGAAAGAGGCGGGACCGTCTCGCGCAGTCGAGATTCTCGGCATCGACTCGGTGCCACAGGCCGGCGACCCGTTTGACGTGGTCG
>CAZJCO010000033.1:0-14553 GCA_964544375.1 uncultured Myxococcales bacterium | reverse complement strand
GTAGCCGACGATCGGCCCGGCGTCCTGGGCTTGCTCAACCAAGATGCCCTCACCAGCGGCCTCTGCGGCGATACGGTCTACCGCGCTTCTTGCGTCGACCGCGTAGCCGATGTGCGCCATCGGTGCGGGATTGGCCGCCGCCGCGTGCGACGTGCCGAGCAGCACGATCACCAAGCCCTCGGTCCCACGCTCGGGCTCGGCGAGCCAGACGACGGGAATACTGCCGTCCTCCCGGCGATGGACTTCGACGAGGCCGGCGTAGCGACGGTAGAAGGAAATCGAAGCCTCGATGTCTGCCGCACGGATGGCCAAGTGGGTACAGGTCGCGTTCACGTACGACTACAGCCCGACTTCGCGCGTCGCTAAATGCTCGCTCAGCGCATCGAGCGATGCCGCGCGAAAGCGGCCCCAGTTGTTCCAAGACGGCCCCAGTTTACGCAGCTCACCGGCGTAGTAGGGCAGTTCGTCGTCAGCGGCCTCGCGCCATTCCGTGATTCGTTCCTTGGGATCGTTGTTCTGCAGCACCCCCTGTACTTCTCTGACGAGAAACAGGTACGAGCGAAAGCTCGTCGGTCCCGAGCCGTCGCGATAGCGCACTACCGCCACGAATCGTTCGATGTGAACGTCGAGATTCGTTTCTTCCCAGATCTCGCGTAGCAAGGCGTGTTCGATGTTTTCTCCCGGCTTGATTCCACCGGACGGGAGTCGCATGACCGAATTCGGGTAAGACCGTTTGGTCTGTAGTAGAAAACGGCCGCTGTTGCGCAGAATCGCCATGCAAACCTCTCCGTGTTTGCGCTCGCTGAGCGGAGGAAATTTGACGGAGGGAAGTTCGCAGAGGATCTCCTTGGGGTCGCCGAATCGATGCGCCAGCTCAGAAATCGGGTTGCTCATCGCCGTTGCTCTGCCAAGATCGCCTCTCGAATCCTGCGCCCGATCTGTTGTGCGCGCCGTTGCGCAGCGGTTTCGATCTGGCAGCCGGCGGCGGCCGCATGCCCGCCGCCTTGAAATGCCGCGGCCAAACGCGACAGGTCGACGGTGCAGTCGGGCGAACGGCGCAGGCTAATCGCATGACCGCGATGGTCGTACAAGGCGAATACGGCGTTACTAAAGCCCTCCGACCAGCGCGCGGCGACTTCGCCGGCGTAGCCGTCGCATTCGGCCGAGACCACGACGATGCCGAGCGGGGGAATTTCTTCTACGTGGCGGGTGGATTCGGCCAGCGAAAACGTTCGTTCGAGTTCCTTGCCGACGCGGCCGAGCGCGCGCCGGATTTCTCCCGTGTACGTGATGTTGGAGTCCATTGCCAGTAGTGCACGATAGGCTTGTTCCTGCGTCATCGCGCGTACCGCAAGACCGAGTTCACGCGAACGCGGGTTACTGAGAATCCAACGGTCGACGTCGTCGGCCAACATCACCAAGTTGCGGCTGGCCAACAAGCCCGGACGGGATTCGCCGTGCTTCTCGGCGCGTTCGACGAGGTAGTCGTAGAGTAGTCGCGATGCGGCGTAACGGGCGCTGAGTACCAGCCCGGTAAACGGGATGTTGAAGGCGCCCTGGGCTCGACGGTCGATGGCAGTCTTGTGGTGGTCGACCCAGTAGAGTTTCAGCCCGCGATCGACGAGCCGGCCAAGATGAAGGTCGGTGGCGCCGTCGCGCCATGAGATGTCGGTAATCCACAGTTCTTCGTCGGCGGGTTCCGTCGGCGAGTAGCTCGTCAGAGCATTGTCGATTTCGTTGTTGCTGGCAAAAATCGGTTCGAAACGGCGACCGGCGAAGTAACGTGCGGCGACCACCGCGCACGTCAGCCCGTCGAGGCAATTCGGGCCGTGGCTGACCACAGTAACGCGGCGCGCGCTCCCCATCGCGGCCATACTAGGGCTCTCGCGTGTGGAGCACAACAGCCTCTCGTCTCCCCGAGGCTGCGGCGCGATAGCACGCGTCGGCGACCGCGACCGCTGCTAGTCCGTCGTCGTAAGAAATCGCCGGAGGACCGCTTTTCGCGAGGTCTGCGGCGAAACGGCGCAAACATTCGAGTACCGTATGGCGCGGAGCGTCGACCGCCAGGTCGTGTGCTCCCTCTGCGTCGAGTCGCACGAGCCGGTTGAGAACGTGATCGCCGACGAGTTGCCCGTGCTCTCCGCTGATCTCGATGAGGCCGTTACGACACGCGGTCGTGCGAGAACAGGAGACAGAAGCGACGGCTGCGGCTTCATCAGGACCGAGCGTGAGGACGCTCGAAAAGCAGTCTTCCGTACGCCGGGTGAAGACCCGCTGTGTGACGCAAGCGGCGGTCAGCGGTTCGAGCCCGGTCAGATAGCGGATCAGATCGAAACAGTGAACGCCGGTGTGCAGGATGTTCCCGCCGCCGGATTGCTTCGGATCATCGAGCCAGGCGAGGTCGAGTTGCGGTGGGAAGCGTTGGCTGAAGATCGCCGAATCGATGCGGCCGAGATCCGGTACGAGTTCTGCCATCTGTCGGCAGACGCTGTTGAAACGCAACGTGTGTCCCGCCATGCAGAACAGCTGGCTGCCAGCGATCGTTTGTCGGATACGCTTCCCCGTTTCCAAATCGGGGGCTACCGGCTTCTCGATGAGCAGGGGTTTGCGATGCGCGACGGCGCATTCGACGAGCCGTTCGAGCAGGGAGGGCAGCGTAACCAGAACGACAGCATCGATGTCTCGCCGTGCGATCAACGCGTCCGCGTCGCTTACGTACTCGCAGCCAAACTCCTGTGCCGTTTGTCTCCCGAGATGCTCGCTTCTACGGCAAATCGCAACCAACTCGATTTCATCAATATCGCGCGCGGCATGACGCGCGTAGCGGCTGCCGTGGCGGCCGGCGCCAACGATCCCCAAACGGAGCTTTACCATCGGGTCGCACCATAGAAACGCCACTCGACCGCGTCAACGGGACAGGGGCGTCTTGCATTCGATCGACGAGGTTTCTATCAGGACGATTCCGCTGGCGTAGCAGCCCGATGATCGGCGCCGTCGCGGGCAAGCCATGGGCGTGAAACAAAGCAAACAGAATGCCGCAGCTGCGGCAGTCGACAACCGCCGTATGGCCGCCATCCTTCGTCGTTTACGCCGGGAATTCGAGCGAGTCGAGGCGCCGATCGTTACCTTGATCGCGGTAACCACAAGAGATCCGTACAGGGTGCTGGCGTCGTGCATTCTGAGCCTGCGGACGCAAGACGGGACCACCGCCGAGGCCGCCAAGCGCTTGTTTGCAATCGCTCCGGACGTCCGCTCGCTGGCCGTGGCGGATGTCGAAAAAGTGCGGCAGGCGATTTATCCGGTAGGATTCTACAACACGAAGGCGCCTCAGCTCGTCGAGATGGCACGTCGCATCGTCGAGGAGTTCGGCGGACGTGTGCCGGACGAGATAGACGTTCTGTTGACCTTGAAGGGTGTCGGCAGAAAGACCGCAAACCTCGTGGTTACCGCAGGCTACGGCAAGCCGGGAATTTGTGTCGACACGCACGTGCATCGGATTTCCAATCGTTGGGGCTACGTCGACACCAAGACCCCCGAGCAGACAGAGGTGGCCCTGCGAGAGCGTCTGCCACGCCGCTATTGGCTGGAGTACAACGACCTGCTGGTTTCCTTCGGCCAGACGCGCTGCAAACCCACGTCTCCGGTCTGCAGCGATTGCCCTGTGCTGCGTTGGTGCCTCCGCTTGGGCGTGTCGCGCAGCCGTTGAGCCTCTCGCGGACGCGGCGGCTGCCAATGCTATCCGTTGCGGCCGACGACCGATTGATAGATGCGCGGGAGTTCTTCCGGCAGACGCTGCAAGTCGTCGATGACGGCGTATTGGCTCGACGAACACATCTCGCGCAAATAGTCGTTTCCCGATGGGTCGACGGTGATGCAGAAAGAATGTACCCCGTTGGCTTCGACTTCCTGCAGTGCTTTCGTCGTATCTCGGATACCATAGGTATTCGACGTGCGATCATCGCCGTAGTCGAAGTCCTGGGGAAACCCGTCGCTCAGTAGAATGATGTAGCGAGCGCGCGCGGAGACGGCCGCGAACTTGGTCAGGGCGTGTCGCAGTGCCGCTCCCATTCGCGTGGACCTCTTGGGTTCGATCGCGCCGATGCGTCCACGGACGGCCGGGCCGAGGCGTTCCTGAAAGGTTTTGATTTGGTAAACTTCGACGCCGCTGCGCCCGTAGCCGGAAAAACCGTAGACGGCGTAGGCGTCGCCGATTTCTTCGAGAACGGAGGACATCACGACGAGCGTCTCACGGGTGACGTCGATGACTCGCCGGCTACCGTCCGGCAACGGTTCGTCTGTCGATGCGCTCATGTCGATCAAGAACAGCGTCGCGACGTCCCGTTCTTCACGGCGCCTTGCCAGGTACAGCCGCTCCGAAGGTGCCTTGCGTCGGATCATGTCCACCCGAGCGTCGACGACGGCGTTCAAGTCGAACTCTTCGCCGTCCTCCATGCCGCGGATGCGCCGAAACTGCTCCGGACGCATTAGCAGAAACTCCCTTTTGAGCTTTGCGATCAGCTCGGTCGATTCGTCGAGTACCCGATGAAAGGCGCGCCCGCCGTCGCCGTCGAATTCGAGTTCGGCGACGCGACACCAATGATGTCGGTAATCCGAAATCAGGTAATCCCACTCGTCATAGTTGTGGTATCGTCCCTGTCTCTGAGCGGCGATCCAGGCTCTCAGTCCGCGCTGGTCTCCCTCGCTAAGGATCTCGCGCAGACGCTCGGCCGCGCTTCGCGGTAGTTTGCCGAGCAGATCGGTGACGAACAGACCGAGAGAAGCTTGCTCGGCGCTTAGCCCCTGACCAATTCGTAACTCGATTCCTTGACGGATGAGCCGCTCGAGTTCTTCCGGGGAAAGCGGCATCCCGCCGACGCTGTCGGGCAGGCCGTCCTCGTCGAGTTGCAAGCGAATCGAACTCGGCTGGGGATCGTCGCCTCGTTCAAACGCCGTCGCTTGCCCCTGTTCTTCGCCCGAACCTGCTGCTGCCGTGGAGACGGGAGCGTCGGCTTCATCGAGGAAAGTCGCACCGCCGAGTTCGACCACCGGGACGCCTTCGTCGTCGTCATCCCCGCCGTGCGCCTCGGCCAGAAGCATCATGCCGTAGAGCGCGGCCGTCAGGCGCGCGCTCTCGACGACGCTGGACTCCGCCCGTTCGAGCCGTTCGCGTGCGCGGAGGGCGACATCGCCGAGTTCTCTCAGGCGCGGTGGAAGATCGTCGCCACCGAGACGGCCGACGGAGACGCAGAACAACGCTTCGAGCAGACGTTCGGACGAGCGTTCGGACGCTACCGGAGGCAGGCGCCGGACATACTCGCGGCCGAGGTGCGAAAGGTCTTCGGCAAGGCCGGCAAATTCACGGCTGAGGCAGGCATCGACGCGCATGCCGTCGAGAAGGACGAACAGACCGGCAGCGAGCAAGGGGTTGGGAAAACTTTCGAGAAAGGTGACCAGGTCGCCGTCGTCGGGCGCGCCGGCCGGGAGAGGCACGCCTTTGGCGCGTAAGTCGGCGAGACGCAGAGAATAGGTGCCGCACTCCCACCTTCCGGCAGCGTGGGCAACCGCAAGCTTGTAAAATAATTGGTTATCTTCGCTCGCCGGCCACAGGTCGACGCGCTCGGGAAGCCGTACGACGAGTTCGTCTCCTGGAAGAATCGGCGGACGCAGCCAAACGCCGGCTCCGCTGGCCAGGTGAAAGTTTCGGCGACCGACCATGAGCGCGAAGCGTTGCAGGACGGGTTGGACCTCCTCGAAGGCGACGGAGGCACTGTGGGAGACCAACATCTTGCGCGAGGTACGGCTACGTAAGGCGAAGTGGGCGATCGCCGCCTCGCGACCCTTGTCGGCGATCGTCTTGCCGCGTTCAACCCAGGCACGCACGCCCTCGATGCCGCCGCGTTCTAGCGCCCGGTCCATCGTCCGTAGGTAGGCACAGGCACCCGCGGGATGGTCGTCGGCCACTTCCCGGCCGATCGCGAGGAGTTCGCGCGTCGTTGCCGGGTCTAGGCCGTGGCAAATCGCGGGCAATACCTTGACGGCTTCGACCAAGGCCGATTCGCCGAGGCAGGAGTTGGCGATCTCGATCAAGGTGAGAGCGGTCGCTCCTTGAAGCCGCGCCGCGGCCGCGCACAGACCGCTCAGCAGCGGTTCGACGGCGAGCGGGTCACGCTGGGCGAACCGTAGGCAGCATTCGAGCAGTTTCGCTTGGACCTCGCCAGAGAGATTTTGCAAGCCGTCGGGCAGCGCTAGCCGGCGTGGATTACGGCCGGCACTGCCAACGCGAACGGTGAGCTCCGCGAACAGCGCGACCGCATCGCCGGGCATTGCCGAGGCCAGGCGGCCGGCGTCATCGAGCAGATGCGAAGCGAGTAGCTCGCCACGCCAGCCGGCGGAGGCCAGAACTCGCTCAGTGGCCGCTTGCCAAGCGGGAATGCACGACGCGTCGAGCCCGTGTTCTTTGCACAGCAATTGCCCGAAGGTTTCGACGAAAGTCGCCGCGATGCGACGCGAACGCTCGGCTAACAGCGGCCCGCTTTCGAGCCAGGCACGACGGCTTTCCGGGTCGGCTTGCCACAAGCGCTCCGCCGGCAGGCTCAGCATGGCGTCGGCCAAGGCCCTGGCCTCGCCGTGAGGGCCGAGCAGCGCCGCGACTGCGTCGTCCCAATCGGCAAAACGCTCGGCGAGACTTGCCGCCGATGCGACCGCCGCAACGAAGTAGCGATGGGCGAGGGTGACCGAATGCGATGCGATGAAGTCGCCGCGCGCGCGGATCCTTCGTTTGTGTTGTTCGTCGAGAAGCTCGAAGCGGTCGAGAGCAGCGCGTCCTCGGGATTCACGTGCCAGATGGCGACTGTCGAGCCAGCTGCGTTCGCCTTCAGGCACGGAAAATTGCGGTGACGAGTTCTGCGATGGCCTCCTGCGTTTGAGGGTCATCGGAAAGTCCTCGTACGGCCGTCACGTCGCAAGCCTGTCTCGGTGTCATGCCTCGTCGAATCAGGCGTCCGGCGTAAATCAGCAATCGTGCGCTGACGCCCTCTTCGAGACCACTCGACTTCAGTTCGCGAACACGCTCGCCCAAGTGCGCCAGCTCGAGCGCGGTGTCCATGTCGATTCCGCTCTCGTGCGCGACGATTTCCGCTTCTCGGTCGCGCGGCGCGTAGTCGAACTCGAGGGTGACAAAACGTTGCCGAGTCGAGGGCTTCAGATCTTTGAGGATCGACTGATAGCCGGGGTTATAGGACACCACCAACATGAAGTCGTCGTGCGCGTGAATGATTTGGCCGAGTTTGTCGATCGGAAGGATGCGCCGATGGTCGGTCAGCGGATGAATCAGCACCATCGTGTCCTTGCGCGCCTCGACGATTTCATCGAGGTAGCAAATCGAGCCGCCGCGCACCGCTTGCGTCAGAGGTCCGTCCATCCAAACGGTTTCGTCGCCGCGGATCAGATAGCGGCCGACGAGATCGCTTGCAGTCAAGTCCTCGTTGCAAGCGACCGTAATCAGAGGGTGCGGCCGCTCGGGAGACGGCTGCAGCAGTTTGGCCGTCATGTGCTCGACAAAGCGCGTCTTGCCGCAGCCGGTGGGTCCCTTCAGCAGTACGGGAAGGCAGTCATGAAAGGCAGCGCGAAAGATCTCCTCCTCGTCACCGATAGGAAGGTAAAACGGAACGGCGTCGTCGGACACGTTCAAGTTTGCCTCGTGGTTACTCGTAACGCTTCTCGTCGAACAGCTCGACGAATTCCCTGCCGTCGAGGTGATCCATTGCCCGTTCGCTCTTTTGGTCGACGAGCGTGATGTCGATCTCAGCGGCGTCGATACCGTTCTTCTGCGCGACATCGGCGAGCGCCGAGTTCAGCGTGGACTTGAACTTGTTGCGCATGACCTGCGGCATTTGGTCCATTGGGAACTCGGTTAGCAAGACGTTTGCCGTGGCGGCTTCGGTCCACCGAATTTCGGTCACGCGGTCCCCGAGAATTGGCACTTCGAGGAAGGCCGAATCGACTTCACGCTGGAAATCCGTGCCCGCGTTGCTCTTCGCGTTTCGCGCCGGGCCGGGCGTAGCGGAGCCCGGCGATTGCTGCGCCTCGCCGGCCGCCGTGCCTGCCTGGGCAGGCGGAGCCTGGCCCCGTGCGGCTGCCACGATCTGCTCGACCTGGGCTCGTTCGTCCGGGCTCTTTGCCAGCGAGAGAGCCAGATCGAATTCTTTTTTCGCTTCTTCCGGTTGACCGTTGCCGTGGAGCGCGATTCCCATATTCACGTGCGCGGGGACGAACGACGGCTCGCGTTCGAGCACGCGACGGTACTGGGTCAAGGCTTGCTCCACCTTTCCTTGGAAAAGTAGCGCGGAACCCAAGTCGGTGGCGACACCGTTGTTGTCCGGGTCCTGCTCGAGGTAGCCAGAGTAGAATTCGGCGGCTTTGGCGAAGTCTTTTTGTTCGTAAGCGATGTTTCCCTGCGTACGCCAGGCCTCGCGATTCTTCGGATCGAGTTCGAGAACATGAGCGAACGCCTCGCCGGCCTTCGCCATGTAGGCGTGGTCGAGGTAGCCCGCGTTGTAGCGCGCACGCCCGAGTTTGAGCCAGGCGTCTGCGCTGTCTGGCGCGTTTTCCGCCTCGGCGGCGAGGCCGTCGAGCGTCGCAACCATCTCGGCCGTCAGTTCCACGCTCGGATGCCCGGGAGGAATTTCTCCGCTCGGGACCTGCCGGCGACCGCCGCCGGAAGGACTACCGGGGACGGCTCGCTGCAGGTTCTCTCCGCCACCGAGCACGCTGAACATCGCCGCCGAACCGCCGGCGAGAAACAGCAGTAAGACGCCGAGCGCAAAGGGCGATAATGCCGGCTTGCTGCCGGGACTTGGGGTAGCCGCCGCCGCCGGCGCGGCAGCAGCCATAGCGTTTCCGCAACTGGGACAAAATCGAGTTCCCGAGGAGAGGGCCGCGCCGCATTGAGTGCAGAATGTGGAAGCCTCAGATGTCATGTTACCTGCCATCTCGCCGGCGCGAGCGAAGTCGCAGCGGCGCACATTGATGACCGCCGAGCCTAGCAGCGACCGGGCGCGGCCGAAAACGGGTTCCTCCGGGGCCTGCCGGGGGTCTTTCTGAGCTCGGCCATCCCGTGCTACAAGAGGCCAAGGCCGCGCAGTTTGCCGACAGGAGATTCCGCTTCACCCCATGAATGCTATCAAAAACGCTTGGCGCAGTGTTCCACCACGCATGCGCTCCATTTTGACGACGACGATCAAAGCCGTCCTGACGGTGGGGGCTTTCTACCTGTTACTCAGCCACAAGGTGGAGGCCGAGGACGGCCGTCACATTACGACCTTCACGGCGATTCGCGAGCACCTGCCGGAGATCGACCTGGCCGTTTTCTGGCGCTTCATCTTCTTTGCCACCGGCATCAAGATCGTCGGCATCCTTTCGAGCATGTACCGCTGGACACTGCTGTTGCGCGGCCAGGGTATCGTCTTGCCGTTCTGGCACATCGTCGGCAGTTTTCTGATCGGCCGTTTCCTCGGCACCTTCCTGCCTTCGACGGTCGGGCTGGACGGCTACAAACTCTACGACGCGGCCCGTTTTAGCGGTCGCACGGTCGAAGCCACGGCGGCCACCGTGATCGAGAAGGTTCTCGGTGTGGTCGGGATCTTCATTACCTTCCTCGTGGCCCTGCCCCTTGGCGTGTCGGTTCTCGGAGAGCACGCGGCGAAGGTAGAACTCGTCACGGTGCCGCTGGCCGCCGGTGTGATTGCGGTGTTCTTTACGCTGTTGTTCCGGCCGGCGCTGGTGCAGTGGTTTCTTCGCAGCATCCCCCTGCCCGCGCGCGGCAAGATCGAAGGCTTCGTCGATCGCGTTTCCAAAGCTGCTTCGGCCTATAGCGACCACAAACTGATTCTCGTCAACGCGGCGCTGCAGAGTTTTATCGTCCATTTTACGACGGCGGCGATGTACTTCTTTACGGCGCTCGCCGTGGGCGCGGTGGGCGCGACCTTCTGGCAGGTGACGTTTGCTTCGAGCATTCAGATTTTTGCGACGGTGATTTCGCCGTTCACGATCGCCGGTGAGGGGGTGCGCGAGATCGTGCAGACCTTGCTGCTCGCGCGTCACATCGGCACCTCGCACTCGATCATGTCGGCGGCTCTTGGTTTTTGGGCCGCCGAGGCGCTGACTCTGGCAGGAGCGTTCTTCTGGTGGGGGCGCAAGGCCGATTATCGGCCCGCGTTCGTCATCGTCGACGGCCAAGAGTTGCAGTCGTTGCCGAGTGAAGCGGAACCCGACGCGTCCGCCTCTGAAAACCCCGGCACTGCCGAGGGCGCGGCGCTCGGTAGTTCGACACCGTCCTGAGACGCGTCCCGGCGCAGGCCGGAAAAAAGAAAAGGGTCGGACGCCTGTGAGGCGTCCGACCCTTTGTCCGACAGTCGGCGTAGGGGGTCGGGACGGGCCCTGGCCCTAGCCTTTTTTCTTCTTGAGAATGCCGTCGATGATTCCCTTGTACAGCTCGAACGAGCGGCCCTGGGGCTTCTTGCCGTTGATGTAGAAGGTCGGCGTTCCGCGCACGCTGGCGGCTCTCGCCTGCTTCATCTCCTGGTTGATGAAGTCCTGGGTCGAAGCGTCGGCCATGTCCTTCTTGAACTGCTCGACGTCGAGGCCGAGTTCTTCGGCTGTCTTCATGTACAGGTCGTCGCTCAAGCTACGATAGTTCTTGAAAATGGCATCGTGCATTTCCCAGAACTTGTCCTGCTTGCCGGCGGCTACGGCCGCTTTGGCGGCAGGCATTGCGTTCTTGTGGAACGGCAACGGGAAGTTCTTGTAAACGAACCGGACATCATTCGGATAGGCTTTCAGGATCTGCTCCACCAAACTGGTGGCTTGTGAGCAGAACGGTCATTGAAAGTCACTGAACTCGACCAACGTCACGGCGGCGTCGGCGGGCCCCTTCGAAAACGACTTCCCGATGGGAACGTCGTAGACCTTGTTCGGGTCTTCTGTCGGCCTGGCCGGTGCGGCGGCCGGCGCTTTGGCCAGGATCTGCTTCTGTCCCTTCGATATCGAGTCGAGTTTCTTCAGGACGTCTTTCTGCTGGGCTTGAATCTCGTCGATCTTGGCCTTCATGTCGCTGACCTCTTGCGGGTCAACGCACGCCGTTAGTACGACGGCCAAGGCAGCGACGAGAACGCTCGCCCGTTTGGCGTTTGTTCCCATTGCGTTCTCCTTTGCTTCTCTTATCCGGCTCTGTCGGACGTTGGTCCAGCGGCTATTGTTCAAAGCTCTCGACGTGGTGTCAAGGTGGCTTTCCTCTTTTGCGGGATTGTTCGCGCCCACGGCGGCTGCTATCGAGCCCTCATGGGAGGGGGTGAGGGTTGCTCCAAAGCGCGTGAGACGGAGCCCGGCGGTCGTCGCTCGGGCAAGCTCGTCAAGCTGGCGGTATCGCTCGCGGCCGTTTGGGCGGTCGTTCGGCAAATCGACCTCGCGGCTCTTGGCGCGGTGCTTGCCGCGGTACCGCCGATGGCGGTGTTTGTGGCGTTCGTGATCTATCTCTCCGGCCAAGTTGTAACGGCGGTCCGCTGGCAATTGATCGCGCGAAAGGCGGGCTTTAAAGAAATGACGCCAAGCGTCATTCGCTACTATTTCGTCGGCATGTTCTTCAACTTGTTCGGTCCGAGTACGCTCGGCGGCGACGTCGTACGCTCTCTGTACCTGGCTCAGCGGGACCGACGGCGAGTGGCGGCCCTGCACACGGTGCTGTTCGATCGGGCCGTCGGCCTGGCGATGCTGGTGCTGGTAGCGGTTGGGGCGCTGGCGCTGTTTGGAAGGTTTGCCGTGCCCGAGCCGTTGGTGTGGCTGACCGTCGCCGTCGCGCTGGGAATTCTCGTGGCGTGGTGGCTGCTGCCGCCGCTCCTGCGGTCATGGCTACCATCGGAGCACGCGATTCGCCGGCATCTCGACCAGGAACTGCAAGCCCTGTGGCGCGACCGCCGGCTATTGCTGACGGTGACGTCGATCTCGATTGTGTTCCACCTGCTGCAGATCGGCGCCCTGCTCCTGCTGGGCGGCGCGCTCGGTTTGGAAGTACCGTGGCAGTACTACTTCTTGTTTCATCCGTTGGTGACGGTCTTTAGCGCGCTACCGATCAGCCTGGCAGGCCTCGGCATCCGTGAAATGGGATACGTCTATTTCCTCGCCGACTTGGCGGCGGTCCCGCGCGAAGCGGCCTTCGGCCTGGCCCTGCTTTGGCTGGCGGTGTTGATCGCTTCGTCGCTGGTAGGCGGCTTGGTATTTCTTTTGAGCGGCGCCGTTCCACCGACGTTACGCGCGACCGGTGCGTCGAACGAGTAGCGGCCCGGTGCCGGTTGTCAGCCGAGACGCGCCCAGTTGCCGGCCTCGTCGTAGACCACTCCGTAGCGTTGCTCCATCAACTCGCGGAACGCGGCGGCCGATTTTTCCTGCCCGCGCCGCACGAACTCGGAGTGCTCGGAGGCCATCCAGATGACGTCCTGCGTAAGATCGAGGCCGTGGATGCCGTTGACGACGAACACCGGGACGTCGGAGACGAACAACTGCCAGACTTCCACTTGTACCGACAGGCGGTCGAGAACGAAGCGACCGAGCGCTTCGTCTCCGTTCATCAGAGCGGCGACGTCGCCCTTGCGTGCCGCCTTGTAGGCCTGGATGAAACGGTCGCCGACGATTCCCTGCGCCATCAGTAACCCAGAGACGTCGGTGTAGTCGTTGTAGAACGGACATTGGCGACCGTCTTTCCCACGGCCGCGCATAATGTACTCAAGCGCGTTTTGGCGCGAGACATGCCGGACGACGAAATCGAGGTCCTCGTCTTGCTCGAGCAGTACCAGTGCGGTGATTCGGTGTACGTCCCGATCGGCGTGGAAATTGTCCCAGTCGGGATCGTAGAACAGGCGCTCGTGGGGAAACTCGTGGGTTGTCTGTCCCAGCGTTCCGCGCTCTCCCGCCGCGCCGTAATCGGCGGTGGCGTTTTCGATGATCGGCTCGTTTTCCGAGAGGATCAGATCACGGCTGAGAAGCCCTCGGCTACGCATGTAGAAGTGTCGTTCGGCCGGCCAAACGTCCCAGCGTCCCTGGCCGGAGGGCACGATGCTGATCCAGTCGTCCTGGGTGACGACTCCGATCGTAGGCATCAGCTCGTCGGTTTCCTTTTCGGACTTCGTGTCGATGACATAACGGCGACGCAGTTCGCTGCGTCGCTCGGGTTGATTACGCTCGGCCCAGAAGGTGACGGCCGTCGATTTGCCGGTGCCCTCGCCGCCCATGATCACCGTCGCACCGCCGTCGCTGTCGAGAATGGCGGCGCCGGCGTGCGCCGAGATGACCTCGGCCATCGACATCACGGCGGACACTCCGGAATGAATGCCGCGGCACTTGATCTCGCCGTGATAGTCGGTGTTGATCGTGATGACGTAGATCGAATCGCCGATGTCTTCGAGAGGGCACGCGTAGATGAAGCAGGAGGGAATCACCGACTTGCTCGCCGTGTCGAAAAACTGGGAGTCGCGCAGTCGACTCGGCAGGCCGAGCGACATGGGGTTCTGCTTCTTCTGCTTGAGTTGAGCGACGAACTCTTTGTAAGCGCGTTCGTTCGGCGGGATGCCCATCACGGAAATCACCCGGACCATCGGGACCGTGCGATCGAGCGTGCGAAAACGCTCTTCGAGCGCCGAGGCTAGTTCGAGCGAGAGCGGGTCGTTGATCTGGAAGAAGTTGACCTGGGCCGTCTTGTACAACTGCGGCACGTTGCCGCGGTGCTCGCAGGCGACGCCGGCACTGTAGAAGCGTGTGCGCAGCGTTTTTCCGCCGGTCAGCACGTTCATTGCCTCGAGCCAGGACCGCGCCTCTTTGACGTTGCGGTCGTGCGCTCTCTTGTCGATGCGGGCGACCAGGCGCGAAACCAGCTCGAACTGCGTGGTGTTGTACGAACTCAGGACCGGGCCGATCGTAGGGTCCTCGGCGGTTGCCAGATCGAGCCGCAGAATCACGTCTCCGCGGTCGTTCACTCCGATTTCACGAATTCCCGGATTGTGCCTCAAATAGAGACCATCTTCGGCCAGCAGGCGGCCGATCTGCACTTTGGCGCCGATCGAGTCGGCGATCGCGTCGGCGGCCATCTCGGTCATTTCGATGGGCACGATGTAGGAAGCGATCTGCTTGCTCATGTCCGTGTTGTAGACCCGTACCCGGCGTCCGAGTTCGGTTACGGTAGCGCCGGCATCACGGATTCGGTCCATGTCTAGGGCGCTTTCTTCGGCCATTAGCAGTCGGCCTTGAGGGTTGCGCGCGAGTTTGCGCGAGGAGACCGCTTTCGGTTTGAGAAACTGTTCGATTCTAGTGGACATGTTGGAACCCGTGCTGTGTGATCTAAGCTGAACGAGCGTTTATACGAGATGGTGGCGGCGAAGCAAAACCGCCGCTCGCCGCAACCGGATGGAAACTGGACAAGGGCAAAAGCGTCGGATTCTGATCGCCGGTTGCGGCGCGATCGGCTCGGTGTTCGCCTGCCTGCTGCGCGAGTCCGGCCACGATGTGAGC